>PBXX01000042.1 GCA_002727755.1 Gammaproteobacteria bacterium
GGGGCCTGGTTGTAGTGCTTAACGACCTCGAGAAGGTTTTCGATCTGCCCACCGTGCATATATGGTGCTGTTTCAGCTACGTTTCGCAAAGTTGGTGTTTTTTGTGCGCCAACAAGATCATTAGAGTCCTGTGCAAATGTTAGCTCAAGACAATCATCTTCAGCAGCATCGCTTAGGGCGCTCAGACAGTTAAAAGGGTCTTCCCTAGCTTGTCTGACGCCATCGTATCTCCCCATTGCAGGAAGCTGACCGCTAATTGTTAGGACCCCAGTGTTATGAAACTCATGGTTTGTTAGTAAGGGGCCGTTGTGACAAGAGACGCATTGAGCTTGTCCTATAAACAGTTCTAACCCAGCGACCTCATCTGGCGTCAAGTGAGTGCTGGACTTTAACCCTTCCTCATTCAATTCGTTGATGTAGAAATCAAATCGGCTCTGGCCGGGAATCAATTTTCTTTGATAGGCGGCCAACGCTTTTCCGACGTTAGTAAATACTTTAGTAACTGAAATTCTCTGAATATCAGTAAGACTGTCCCAACCCCTCAGGTTTTCTTCGTCACCGAGTGGGGATGCGTTCTCTGGTGAAACAGGGATGGGAGGCAGCGCCCCAAAGACTTTTTCATAGTTACTACGATAAGTTTCATCACTCGCAATAAGTTGAGCGATCTTTAGTCGACTACTGTTGTGCTCATGTCGTGCTTCAATCGGAGCCAAGGCCTGTGACCACTGACTATCTTTTCGGCCATCCCAGTAAAACCACGGGCTATAAGAAATGCCAACTAAGCTGGGGGTGTGCCGGGGCCCGACGTTTGTCCCGACGGCAAGTTTTAATCCATCAGTAAAGTATTTCTCTGGCTTGTGACAAGAGGCGCATGAAACACTACCATTTCGACTTGTCCGAACGTCAAAATAAAGAGCGTGACCTAATTGTGCAGCACCCTCATCGTTCGCGTGAGTGTTAGACGGGTCATCTGGAACTGGTGGAAGATTCTGTAGGGAGAGTGATTTTAGTAACTTTAATTCATCTTTTGACCAACTTCTGACATCTTCATCATCTAGGAAAAACCCTAAGATAACTGATAAAGCGCCAAGTATAATTGCTATGACTAGACGCTTTTTCATAGTTGAATACTCGCCATCCCAAATTCTTGTTGATCCTCTCTCGAAATTGTGAACTTAATCTCCCACCTTCCAGGCATATGAAAGCGAACCCCCTGCAAAAGATAGGTGCCAGGAGAAATTTCAGATGTAACTTTTGGCCGTGTTGGCAATCCGTGATCGTGTTCTGGCATGCCCCCTTCGATAGAAACCGAGGCCATTGTGACTGGTTTTGACTCAGAATCAATGACNCTAATTTGCCAACTATGNATTGTGTTAATTCGAAGAGGATTGATACTGGTATCTACATAAATAGTCCAGCCACTNTCGGTTTGTGTTGTTAGNTCAGGCCTCTCATCGCCTCGAATGATGTTGGTTGATGAGGTGATGAGGAACAACGAGGTTATTGCATATGAGAACTTGTTCAAATGTGATCGCGCTTATGCTTTGTTAAAAAGTTGATACAACCTATTACTTCCAGCATCCCAGAGTGGTTCAATTTACTCTGCGGAATAAACTAATTTTCCGTCGACGTAGGTTTGTAACACATCGATATCCATAATTTCATCATCTGCTATGGTCATTATATCTTTGGATAGTACTATCATATCGGCGAATTTCCCGGGCTCCAGAGTTCCTTTTATGTCCTCCTCGAAATTAAGATAAGCGCCCGTGGCTGTGTAAGCCCGGATGGCTTCCTCTCTTGTGATAGCTTCATCTGCTCCGTATATTGCGCCGGTCATTCCTTTTCGAGTAACAGCAGCGTATATACCGACCATGGGTCCGATTGGAAGGATGTCGCTTGATATCGCTACCTTGATACCATAATCCATCGGAGACCTCAGGGGGTTGTTATGCTGTAGACGCCAGCCATCAAGGTTTTCAACGTAGCGTCCCTCCAAGGTATAGGTGAAATTTGGTTGCTGTGTGATGTGGATTTGATGCTCTGACATTAATTCCATGGTCAATTCAGGAGGTCTCATAGAGAAATGATTTAAGTAATGTCTATGNTCGTGTCTTGGATTGTTCTCTAGCGCGTCAGCTAAGATGTTTACTACCATCACGATCGCGGCATCGCCGATAGCGTGGATCCCCATTTGCCAGCCAGCGTCATGTATCTCTTTTAAGTGAGAAGCTAACTCCCGCGGAGGCATATTTAAGTAACCTCGATATTCACCTTGATTGCGGTAAGGTTCCAATGTGTATGCTGCAGGACCTGTAAAACCCCCGTCTGCGAATACTTTTATGGGGCCTATCTTTAGAAAATCCGTACCCTCGCCGTATCTTTCTTTAACCTCGTTAATACCTTTAACGTCAAACCATTGAAATTGAACCTGCGATCTCGGGAGAGCTAAATTCGCTGTCTCATAGAGCTCTTCCCACATCGCAAATTGGCTGGGTGGTTTGGATGCATCTGTAATTGAAGTAATTCCTAGCCTCAAGAGATCATTTAAATTGATCTCCAGGCTCGCGATTAATTCTTCATAGGTGGAATCCGGAACTAATCGTCCGACTAGTTCCTGGCGCTCTCTAATGATCCCATTGAGGCTCCCGTCCTGCCCTCGCTCAATGACGCCGCCTTCGGGTTGGGGTGTTGCAAGGGTTATGTCGGCAAGTCTAAGTGCCATACTGTTAGATACAGCACTGTGACCACCGGCCCTGGTTAAAATTACGGGGTTGTTTGGAGCTGCAACGTCGATGTCTTCTCGTAGGGGTCTTCTCCCTTCATCCAGTTCGTCTTCTGACCAGCCATAACCTGTAATCCACTCACCTTCTCCAATCTCTTCTATTTTGTTTCTTATAAGCTCTTGAATCTCTAATATGGAAGTTACGTTGCCTAATTCTATATAACGTTGTGGTCGCCCCCGAATATGAGTGTGTGAGTCGTTGAACCCTGGCATTACAACTTTGCCCCCAAGGTCAACGATCTCGTCACTTTGGTATTTAAGAGCTAACTCTGTTCCTCCGGTTTCTACAATGATTCCATTATCAACTACGACTGTGTTTTGAATAGAAAATTCATGATCAACCGTTAACACCTTTCCATTTGTTAAGATTAGATCAACGTTTCCTGAGTCAATTGAATCTGTTGTACTTCTATTCTGCGGACCACAACTTAATACTAATAAGCTAATTACAATCAGCGAGATGATTTTAAAGGTTAGGTATTTTTTCATTACCGTGACGCACTCCTTATGATGCCAACAAGCCTTGTTGTTGAGCGTATTCGTGGGTCTTTTGGAGGGCTTGACCAAATTTATCGATCATTTCGTCTATTTGATCGGTACTTATAATTAGCGGTGGGCAGAAGGCGATGGAATTTCCACCTACAGCTCTAACAAGAAGTCCATTATCCTGACATGCCTGTTTGGCGTGAGCGCCGACTGCAAGATCTCCGAATGCTTCCCCAGTTTCCTTATTAGCCACTAATTCTACTGCTCCGATCAAGCCACGGCCCCTCACCTCGCCCACAAGGGGGTGATTTTTGAATTCACTGAGCTTGTCTTGCAGGTATTCCCCCATGTCAGCCGCATGTCCGAATAAATTATCTCGTTGATAAATTTCGAGAGTTTTCAGCGCTGCAGCGCAGGCTGCGGGGTGGCCTGTATACGTGTAGCCGTGCCCAAAGACCCCAACCTTGGAACTCGGTTCGATCATCGCTTCATGCATGTATTCCGGGATTACACTGGCGCTGATGGGTAAGTATGCTGAGGACAGCTGCTTAGCGAGAGAGATTAGTTTTGGGGTAAACCCCATGGTTTCGCAACCAAAATTGCTGCCGGTGCGCCCAAACCCGCAAATTACTTCATCGCTCCACATCATGATGTCATACTTCGTCAGGAGGTTTTCGACTCTGGGGAAGTAATTATCTGGAGCTACGACAACTCCACTTGCACCACCAACTGGCTCGGCTATGAAAGCTGCAATGGTTTCCGGATCCTCTTTGAGAATCAATTTTTCAAGATTTTCAATGATTCGATCACAGAATTGGCTTTCGGATTCGCCTTTTTTACGTCCACGGTAATAGTGAGGGGAGTCTGCTCTCAGCACGCCAAGTGCATCTACAGGCAAGTCAAAATGAGTATGATTGGCTGGCAATCCTGTCAATGCAGCTGAAGCTACTGTCACGCCATGATAAGAGCGTTCGAGAGCAATTATTTTTTTCTTCTGAGGCTCTCCAGTAACATTAAAATAATAACGGAGCATTTTTATATGAGAATCATTGGCCTCGCTTCCTGAGTTCGCAAAAAATATCCTCGAATTCTCAACAGGAAGCATCTCGTTTAATTGCTCGGCGAGTTGTATCACAACATTGTGGGTGCGCCCTCCAAACATATGAGAGTAGGAGAGCGTCTTCAACTGGCTGGTTATAGCCTCGATCAGTTCTACGTTTCCATATCCAAGAGACGCGCACCAAAGTCCAGCGAGTCCCTCTAGATATTCCTTTCCCGAATCATCATAAACGTANACGCCTTCGCCCCTTACAATATTTAATTGTTCGACATGTCTTAAGTTTGTGGTCGGGTAAACAATTGAGGTCATGATTGTTTCCTCAAGGGTTAAGAGTGAGGGGTCGCAAATTTTCGCCCCTCACTCTTCGAATGTTTAGGGTTTGCGGAATTTTAGCGTCCATCTGTCAGTGCTGCCACGAACCCCAGGTGTTCCTACTTCCTGAGACAGATCATCCTCAGGGTGGTAGTGCATTGGGCTGAAGTCCACAAACTCAAAACCAACATCGATCATTTCTTTGATAATTAAGACCGGGTCAAGGCGTCTCCCATTTTGAGCTTCTCTTGAAGTCGGCTCAAGATGGCGTCGCGTATGATCAACCGCCCCATAAATGCCGCCTGATTTTAAAGATCTGAAAACCGCTTCATTAAGATTTTTGCGTCCTTCTGCAGAGGGGTTATGAAGATTCCAGAACGTGAGAACCATATCGAATTGGTTATCATCGAATGAAAATTCAGGTAAGTTTCGTAAGGTTATGTCGTCGTTGATGGCAGATGTGCAATCTAGGCCATCAAGAGGCATTACACCACTCTTAAAATCATCGCTTACACTAACTGAGAATACTAATTCGCCGCCGTTGTTACAAAGAGTTGGACCGACGAACTTAGACCAGTATCCCGTGGCGGGAGAAATCTCTAGCACTTTCATATCATCTTCTAAGCCAAAAAATTCCAAGACCTCTCCTGGCTTTCGATTGGCGTCCCTCGCGACCTCTGCGGCATCACGGATACTCCCGCCAAGGGCTTGCTCAATTTTCCCTCGAGTAGCGGCGGGATCTGCAGCGCTCAAATGAGTACTTAAGAGCAGAGTTAAAATTGTTATTAGGCTTCTTTTCATGATTTAACCTCTTTAGTAGGTAGTTTGAATTAACGAAATTTGTAAAGCGTGTTGATCTGTTCAAATGCAGACTTACTGTCTCGACAGTAGCCACCATTTTAACGTCGTTGTTACCAAGTCCGCCGCATCTTGCTGAACGAAGTGGTTTGCATCCGGCGCTGAAACGATCGTGGTATCACTGTCATTCCAATCCCAGGTATTGTTCAAACCATTTGAATGTAACGCTGTATCGCGAAGTCCGTGAAAAACCAGCAGTGGCACATCTAGCTGAGGTGCTGGCGGCGGGGTGTTACCCTCGGAAACTCGCGGATAGTTTTGTTTATAGTACGCTAGCATAGCGTCAAAACTGGAATTATCAAAAGCCTCGACGTACTTCTCTCTCGCTTTAGGGTCAGAGACCCAAAAGGATAAACTTTGCGAATTCATCGGCCCGCCGAATAAAATGTCTGGATCCGTTGCCGATCCGGCAATGAATCTTCTGGCGTAGGCACTATTTTCTTGTTGATCTGAATTAGAGGCTAGTTCTCTCGCCAAACCATTGGGATGGGGTAGGTTCAAAATGACCAGATTCTCTACCATTTCTGGCTGAGCGAAGGCAAATTGCCATGAAACGATTCCACCCCAGTCATGACCCACAATAGTCGCTTTATCACTACCAAAATGCCGTATCAACGCAGCCACGTCTGAGACCAGATATTCCATGTTATAGCTTTCTTCCCCCTCAGGTTGATCGCTTAGATTGTATCCCCGCTGATCCATTGCAACGACTTGAAAATTCTCACTCAGTCCCTCCATTTGATGCCGCCAGCTGTACCAAAAGTCGGGAAACCCATGAATCATAATTACTAAAGGTCCTGTTCCTGTTGTCGCATAGTGGATCTTAACCCCATTATTATCAGCATAACCATGCGAGACTTCGTCCCATACATCTCCATAGGCGGAGACGATTGCGCCACACAGCAATAATCCTGTTAAAAATTTTCTCATCAGCATCAATAACTTCATACTCATACCCCCCAGTACGCAAGTTGAGTAGTCTACCTTTTCGTGCGATGGTTTTGCCGTAAAGGTGACTGTTTGAAGGGGAGATTAAACCAGATTTACCACAAAAAGTTTAATTAATTGAGCTAACTTGAGATAATCGAACGTAATGGGATTGAGAATTTCCTACCGAGTGCAAGAACTTTGTGCGATGAGGAAGCCGTACTTTAGAAGCTGAACAGTCCACTAGGAGTTATGATATATGCGAAACCTTCGCTGCCTGGTTTTACTCTTTTTCAGTGGCCTGACGTTTTCACAGAGTCAAACCACTGTCGCGCCTATTTTAACCGTTAAAGAGATCATGAATGCAATGATAACCCCAACTACAGCAACTATCTGGGGGGCTTACGAACTAGAAAGTGAATCCGAGTGGCAGGAAGTGAAGAACGCTGCAATTTCAGTAATTGGGGCGGGAAACCTTTTGTTTATGGGAGGCTCTGNTCAGGGAGAGGCTCTTCTTGCGCGAGAGGCCGAATGGCAACAATTTAATCGACAAATGATAGAAGCGGCTCAGGAAGTGATTACAGCAGTGGATGGACGGGATGAGGAAGCTCTATTCACAATTGGTAACGACAAGCTGTACCCGCCCTGCGAATCGTGCCATCAGCGATACCAGGCTCGTTAGCTAACTCCTTATCTACTAGGAGAATTTAAAACCCCGGTAATCCTGCGCAGCGACCTCATTACATTTCTCGACATAAGTAGGGAATCCTATGTGAGGCATAAAGATCCTTGGCTTCCCTGGGATATTTGCACCAAGATACCAAGAGTTGCAGCCTGAGGTGTAGAGGGTTTGTGCTGCAATTGCGTTCACTTGCTGTACCCACTCGGTTTCAGCCTTTTCGCTGGTTTCCACAGTTTTTCTTTGCGTTTGCTTCATGAAATCGAGTAGGTTCGTTATGAAGTTAACGTGTTGTTCTATTGCAACAATCATATTGGATAGCACCGAGGGGCTGCCGGGCCCAGTGATTGTGAACATGTTTGGGAAACCACTAACCATAAGACCCAAATAGTTTTGTGGTCCTTCAGACCAATGTGAGGCCAGCGTTTGTTTTTCTCTTCCAGTAATTGAGATATCAGCAAGCGCGCCGGTCATTGCATCAAACCCGGTGGCCAAGACTAGAGAATCAAATTTATAGTCCTTATCAGCAGTCACGAGACCATCTTTTGTAATATTTTTAATAGGGTTTTGCTTGATGTCGACCAGAAAGACGTTACTTCGGTTGAAGGTCTCATAGTAATTTGAGTCTACACAAAGACGTTTACATCCCAGAACAGTATCTGGACAAAGTGTGTCCGCGGTCTGTTCGTCTTTTACTATGTCTTTTATCTTTCGGTGAACAAAATCTACAGCGGTAGAGTTTGCTCTTCTATCAATACCTAAGTCGTTAAACGTTGCAGCAAAAGGCAGTCCTCCGACCGACCAGCGTTCTTCATAGGTCTGCTCCCTTTCCTCGTCCGACACCTCAAGGGCTGAGACAGGATTTGGTACCATCCCAATGGCAGACCTTTGCAAAGAATTTTGAGCTCTAAACTCCTTATAGTTAGCCTTAACTCGGGCCTCGTGCTTCTTGTCCATGTCACTATTATGGGCGGGTATTGAAAAATTAGCAGTTCTCTGGAAAACGGTTAGTGTTTTCGCTTGATCTGCGACGATTGGGATAAGTTGGATTGCTGAGGAGCCGGTGCCAATTACGCCGACGTCCTTACCCGCAAAATCCACCTCTGTATGCGGCCACTGAGCAGTATGGAGTAGTTGCCCCTCGAACTGATTAAGCCCCTCAAATTGGGGCGTGTTACTCTTTGAAAGACAGCCAGTGGCCATTATCATAATCCGAGATGTAAATTCCTCCCCACGGTCTGTTTGACCATGCCATACCTCTGCATTTTCATCGTACTCTAGCTGAGTTACTTTGGTTTCGAATTGAATGTCTTTCCTCAGATCGAATCGTTCTGAGACGTGTTTAGCATAACTTAAAATTTCTGGCTGGGATGAATATCTCTCTGACCAAGACCATTCTTGCTGCAGTTCGTCTGAAAACTGATAAGAGTATTCCAGGCTATTTACGTCGCACCTTGCTCCTGGATATCTATTCCAAAACCATGTGCCGCCAACATCGCTCGCACGCTCGTAAGCCTTTACCTTGAACCCCAGACCCCTAATCTTATGGAGCGCATACATACCGGCAAAGCCAGCGCCAATTATGACAGCATCAAAATTATTTTCTGTAGACATTAAATTACAACCAGTGCGGGTAATCGTTCTATAAACCAAACCATGGCTATGCTGCCAAGGCCATAAGCTAATCCTCTATGAATGCTAGGAATTAGATTTTTTAATAAATTTAAGAGCATTATATTTAAAGTTATCAAAAAGACAATGAATCCCACCTGACCCAATTCGACTCCTATATTGAAGAACAACAGTGCCAATGGAATGTCGGCGTCACTCAGACCGAGTTCACCTAGTGCTCCCGCAAATCCAAAACCATGAAAAAGACCAAAAATAAATGCAACTATCCATGGTTTTGAGTGGACAAGTGTCCGCTCTCCTTTATGACTCGTAATAACTTCGCGGGCAAGGAAAACGATAGAAAGTGCGATCAGAACTTCAATTGGGGCGTTGGGGACAGGGAAGACTCCAAGCACCGCGAATGCCAACGTAATACTATGAGCGATAGTGAAGGCCGTGATCGTCTTGATGATTGCCCAGAAGTTATTCAACAAAAGAAGAAGGCCCAACACAAAAAGTAAGTGATCTATCCCAAATAGTATATGCTCTGCACCCAATTCTAAATACGTCACAGCCAGACTTGAGATTGACTCTGCGCCTGCCTTGAGCTGGGATAGTGGTGCGTCTACAAAAGTGCCATCCCCAGGGAAGTATCTTGATACGTTTTGTCCGTCCGACCATTGTGCAATAACTACTACGCCCTCAAAAGTCCATGGGAAGGTAATCGTGTCATTCACATTTAGCGCCGGTTGACAATTGAAGCGATAGCTATAGCGGGTGGGTTCTTCCAGACTGCATCGCTCTGGTAGCACGCGATCCAGATTATAGAGCGGAGCAACCTGTTGATCGACAATCGACATCTGATAAGCACCAGGAGTATTTTCGTATAGAAGGACACGTGCAACACCAGTAACATCGATGTCATGGGCGGTAGCGCTTGTGGAGAGGCAAAGGCTAAAACAAAGTAGTTTGAGGCTTCGCTTAATGTTGAGCAGATCCATCATCGTTGATAATTATCTCATAGCGATCCCAGAGTTTGTTTACCTCTTGTTGGAGTCTGATTTCTTCCTCCTGGGTAATCCAATCTAAGCGAACTCTGTCAGCGATCTCGGCCATAGGGGGAATTCTTTCCTCGCTTCGTTCTATAATCTTAAGGAAGTGTTGCCCTCGATTGCTGGAAAAGGGTCCAATCCATTCATTACCTTGAGACTGAAAAACGGCATCTGCGAACTCGGGTGCGAAAATATTTGAGAGATCGAGATGGTTTGCATTGGGTAGTGGGGCGCTTGAACCTGAGGCCATCTCGAGGATTTCATCAGAATTTACTCCCTCGCTGATCAGTGTCTGGATTTCTATAGGTATCTCATTGCGAGTGTCGAGTATAAGTTCATCAACAGATACTGTTGCGGGAGCTCTGTAAAGTTCGCTATTTGAGCTATAGAAACTTTCAAGTTCGGCGGGCGTCGGTTGAATGATATCGCCGCTTAACACGTGCCTCATCTTCTGTGCGAGCATGTCGTGAATTCGCGCATCGTTATCCAAGCCCAGCTCAACTGCTTCCTTTACAAGAATTTGTTCCTCAACATAAGAAGCGGTGATGAATTCTTGCTGCTCTGAGGTCAGCGGTTGGCCGGATACCATTTCCTGCATCAGAATTCTTGCATCTATTTCTCGTTGATCTAATTCAATTACATCATCACCATTCAAATTAGAGATTGCGTAAACGATGAAGACAACTACCGCAATCACAAAGAAATGCACGGTAGGTTCATTTATTAGTTTATCGACTAAGTTTTTTGTCTTTTCTGGTTCTTTCATTCTGTAAACGACTATTCAGGCGAAGGTTGCTAGTTTGTCGCTAGTTTGTTTTAGTTTCAAGACTTTTGTGGCTTAGGTTTATAATGGCATCACCGACAAATTTTGGTTATTACAGGGGCGTAACTGATGGAAAAACTTACGGGAGAGTTTCTGGCTTCTTGCAAGAGGGATAGAGGGAGAATTCTTCGGGGTGAGGCCACTACCCGTTTGGAAACATTCGTTGATGCAGCGTTTGCATTTGCCTTCACAATGCTCGTAATAAGTATTGATCAGATCCCGCGGAGTCCGGAGGAACTTATCCAGCTATCAAAAGATATCCCCTCGTTTGTGCTCAGCGCTTTGCCTATTGGCTCTGTTTGGATTGCTCATTCGAGCTGGTCAAGAATCTTTGGTTTGCAGGACAGATTCTCAGTGTTTTTAAGCTTGCTTTTGGTGGTGCTTGTTCTTGTTTTTGTTTATCCAATGAAATTGATCGCTCAAATTACTGTCGAGTATTTCTCAGTCATATTTGATTGGAATTTTTTATCTACAGGTTTGTTTGAATCAGAGAGCTGGTCGTCAGAGTTAGTTTGGGTGATTTTTTTATACGTTGCTATTGGCCTTATATTCCTATCTTTAATTCTGATCGCGTTTTACCAGAATACGCTGAAATTTGGTCAGGAACTTTCTATTACTGAGGAGGAAACCAAGCACTGTATTACCTTTTCATTGATTTGGGGAGTGGTTGCCGGCACCGCAGTGCTTTCCATGCTAATTGCCAGTATCGTATCGCCTGAGAATATCCAGTTGGCGGGTTATATTTACTTCTCGTTATTTTTTACTACTGTTGTTGTTCCCATTCAGTATTTCAAATATCGACCCCTTACGCCTACTTAGACCGATAATAGCTTGGTTTATAAGTGCTAGGGCTCTGACTTATCTATACAAGACTTGGTCGCATCTGTATAATTTGGATTTTGTGGACGGTGGTAATGTCATGTTACGCATTGCTGGAGAAGCGCTTACCTTTGACGATGTACTGCTCCTCCCTGCGCACTCGGAAATCCTCCCAACATCAGTAAGTCTTGAAACAAAAATAGCGCGCTCGGTTGGCCTAAAAATTCCCTTAATTTCCTCCGCTATGGATACTGTTACAGAATCCAGGCTAGCTATCGCTATGGCTCAAGAGGGCGGTTTAGGTGTGATACATAAAAGCATGAGTATCGAAAAACAGGCTAGAGAAGTTCGCAGTGTGAAAAAGTTCGAA
>PBXX01000043.1 GCA_002727755.1 Gammaproteobacteria bacterium
CTGGTTGATGAACCTGGATACGTTTCGGTTACCAATCCACGACAGTGGGGGACTTTTTGTAAACTCAACATAAGCCTCAATGTCTTGGCGCAATACGCTTTTGACGGACTTTTCGGCTATTAGCCACGACCAGTGAAGGAAGTGCTCAATTTCCCGTCTATAGGTAGCAAACGTATCAGGACTGCCCCGATAGCTGTAAATAAACTCACTCGCATACTGATAATCATCCAAAGCACCCTCAAATTTCGCTGCATCTCCTATATTTATCTTGAGAATAGGATTTTTAAAAGGGTTTGGCATTTCCTCCATCGTATCAAAGAATGGTTGTGGTGATTTAATGTTTTTCATTAAATATACTGATTAACCTACTGTTTATAGTCACTTATTGTATATATTCTATCATTCAAAATACAAGGTTTACTAATAGGTTGTCGTATCTACGAACCCCAACTTTACTGAAAACAACTAATCGGCATGAATTGTTGAAAAGCCCCTAAAGATGTCTGTTATTCTTAGTTCGACGGAATCTTCGTTCAAATGTTGAACGAAAATAGTCCAGATTCCATACGAACTAGCTTTTGGGGGATTAAGATGAGTCTTTTCAAAGAACCAATCGAGTTGATGGGAGCACCAGGATCGCCCTATACACGAAAAATGCTGGCCTTTCTTCGGTATAAACGAATCGGCTACAGGCTTCTTCCGGGGTTCAGAAATAAGTTAAACCCAGAACCTAATCGGTATCGAAGCAGGCCTGAACCAAAAGTAAGATTGCTACCAACGTTTTATGGTAAAACAGAGGAGGGTGATGAGATCGCGATTTGCGATTCTACTCCTATAATTCGGGAAATCGAGGCTAACTTCGTCGAACGCGCAACAATTCCATCAAACCCGGCACTTTCCTTGATTAATTCAATAATCGAAGATTTCGCGGATGAGTGGCTAACGAAAGCCATGTTCCATTATAGATGGAGTTATGAATCAGACATCAAGAAGGCAGGGGACATGTTACCTCGGTGGAACAATACGACCGCGAGCGATGAAACCCTAAATCAGAAGTCTCTAGAAATATCAGCGCATCAAATTGGNAGNCTCAAATACGTTGGATCAAACGAGGTCACTCGTGAAACCATNGAAGTTAGTTTCACTCGTTTTCTAGAAAAGCTAGATAAAGTATTGAATTATAGCCAGTTTATTTTAGGAAATCGGCCTTCGAGTGCGGACTTTGCGGTGTATGGACAACTGACTTGTCTCGCACTATTTGACCCTACTCCTCAGAAACTGATAATTGAAACGGTCCCAAGAATATACGCCTGGACCGAAATTATGGAAGATCTATCCGGATATGAACTTTTANACGATGATTGGCTTGAATTAGACGGGGAGAGTGGATTACCGAACCCATTAGCTGAACTACTTAGCGAAATAAGTGATGTCTATACGCCATATATGNTATCCAACGAGCAATGTATTCTATCAGGGCAAAATACGCTTAAAACCAAAATACATGGACGAGACTGGGAACAAACTCCCTTCCCATATCACATAAAATGTTTAAACAAATTAAGAGAGGAATATTTAAACCTAAACTCTGATAATACGATGTATTTCAATAGTTTAATTAGTAAAACTCAATTACCTTCTCTTTTTAAAGAAGTTTAAATACTGGATAGGGGAACTAGTCACCTATCCAGCTTTTTATAATCTCATCTATCTATTTCAGACCAATGAACCTGGAAATCATCTGTTTTCAAATTCATTGATACGACAGCCAAGTTGATGGCTCCGTCCGCCAGATCATCAACACAGTAGATCTTAATTTCATGTCCGTTTCGATCAAAAACCCCATTTAGTGCAGCTGTCACGAGGTTCCCGTCGTCATCGATGGCTGATGCTGTGCCGGTCATTACGCCTTGGCCAGCCACACTCGGGTTAACCGTTAAATCGTACGTCAGAAACGCAGTACCGTATTTAGACGCATCTCCCTTACCAGTTATCGTTCCTCCAGTATCAGTCAGAATTACTGATGTTAATTTGCCTTCAAAAGATAACTTTTCGGACTTTAGACCGATTAAATCTGTAACACTCATGGATGTTTCCTTTTCTATTGGTTTATGAAATTAAGGGCTTCAGCCCCTTGAACATTGTATTATTGAGTAGGGTATATTCAAGCCTTATCTAATTTCCGGTAATCTTTATTACCGGAAATAGTATAATAATTAAGTAAACACCCTGTTAAACCAACCATACGATACTTTACGTTAGTCATCATAGGCTTACTATCATAGAAACTNNTCGTTGTAGTTAAATTTAGAAAGCCTCATGTATATCATTCTTTCTGTATTATATTTATAAGATAAATGGCCATGACTAACTTGGAGTTTGATTTATCGATACCAAATCAGCCGGTANACCAACCTACCTAAATTGCATGATTTGGGAAATGGTAAGATCACCGAATTTAGATCTTTTTGCGATTCCGCAAAGTCTGATGAGTATTTTAAAAAACTCATACAGACCTGTCCCTGGAGTCATGACTCGATTAAAATCGCTGGTAAAACCATTCCAATACCAAGGCTGCAGTGCTGGATGGGAGATCCTGGAGCAATTTACGCATATTCAGGCATAAACCTTACCCATAACGCCTGGTCACCAATCGTTCTAGAGCTTAAAACGATTGCTGAGAATTTAAGTTCTTCTAAACTCAATTCGGTGTTAATTAATCGTTATCGAAATGGACTTGATAGCGTCTCCTGGCATGCGGATGATGAAAAAGAATTAGGTGACGATCCAGTAATAGTGTCATTCTCTTTCGGTGTACCAAGGAAGTTTCAAATCAAGCCAAAAGATAAGTCCGATAAGCGCAGATACCTCTTCAGCCTTGACCATGGCAGCGTTATGATCATGCATGGAAACTTTCAGGCACATTGGCTGCACCAGGTGCCTAAAGAACCGAAAATAGAGACTGAAAGAATTAATTTAACGTTCAGGTATATAACGTCAGTGTCTTGATACTTGACGCCAAGCACCCTATGGATAGATTTCATATTTGTATTACGGGAGCCGGGGTAGTTGGGCTTGCTATTGCTTATCAACTATCACAGTCACCTGCATATCGAAACCGATCAATCGTAATTTTAGATACAGAAGACACATTCGGCACAGTAACTAGTAGCAGGAATAGTGAAGTAATTCATGCAGGGATTTACTACGCCGAAAATAGCCTTAAAGCAAAGCTATGTGTCAAGGGAAAAGGTCTACTTTATGATTTTTTAAGAAGNCATAAGGTTCCTTTTAAGCAGATTGGTAAACTAATCGTCTCTAAAAAGGGTGAAGAAAGCTCTCTTGCGCAAATACTTGATAATGCGATCAAAAATAAGGTTACTGACTTACAACTTCTTAAACGAAGACAGCTTAAAGAATTAGAACCTGCGCTTTCGGCCGAAAACGCGCTCCATTCTCCCTCCACAGGAATATTAGATAGTCATCGATATATGGAGACGCTGTTGGTCCTCGCTCAAAAAGGCGGCGTGATCTTTGCTCCGCGAACCCAGGTCGAACAAGTGTCTGTAAATAGTAGTCAATTTAATGTCACCGCACGGGTGGAGCAAACCCCTAGTCATGATCCATTATTTTATGAATTTAGCTGCGACAAATTTATTAACTCGGCAGGCCTTGGGGCGCAAGATTTAGCACACAACATTGCGGGAGTGCATTCAAATCAAATCCCTCCCCTTCACCCCTGTAAAGGCGATTATTTTTCATATAGCGGTAAAAATCCCTTCAAGCATCTTATCTACCCAATTCCGGAGAAAAATCATACCGGGCTTGGNATTCATTCCACCTCGGACATGAGNAACCAGCTTCGCTTCGGACCTGATACAGAGTATANCGATGNNTTTAATTATTCGGTCAACGAGTCAAAACGAGAATTGTTTGCTTCTGCCATAAAATCGTATTTCCCTGAGGTGGAGAGTCATAGACTAATTCCAGCCTATTCAGGAATTCGTCCTAAATTAAATGGACCAGGCAAAGAGGCCTCTGATTTCATTATACAAGGGCCAGATGTCTCTAATATTGATGGCTTAATTCAGCTTTTTGGAATGGAATCCCCTGCCCTTACTGCGAGTTTAGCAATCGCTGAATATGTCGAAAGGCTATTGATTGGCGCGCAATGAGTCGAAAGTAAATTAAGGTGCCAGACCNAAATTTAGTTGACTAGCTCTCCAAATTAAAGATTCAATGATCAATTGCTTATTTAGATTATTATAGCGAAAGGTTATTTCTTCATAAGCTTCATTGACTTGGTCATAGTANTGAAAAAGGGTTAGTGCTANTGTTCTNTNTGTNANTGAACTCTCNTNNAANATCTTAATNAAATTATNNTCNGCTGANTTTGGAACNGACTCTTGATTAGAAAGGAATAATACTATCCCCCGTGATAAAACCTGNTTCAAACAATATGAGGCATGANCCTCTCCCAAGCTCATTGCATCGTTGATCACATCTTTAACCTGGGCGTGCCCTTTAAGTAGATTCAGGAAATTAGTAAGAAAAGCATCTTGTTTTACTAAACAGTCAGTTTCGATCAGTTCTTTAAGTCTAAGCGGNNAAGTTTCACTAACTCTAGATAANANATCAGGATCTACTCTTTTTTTTATATTTGCTTTTAGCCAACTCTGAGAAACTTCTCTACTTGGAATGTCAATTGGGAATTTTTGACAGCGGCTTTTTAATGTTGGGCTGAGAAGTCCTAGCTGACTTGAACATAACAGGATCACTGAAGANCCNGCCGGCTCCTCTAGTGTTTTTAGTAGCGCATTAGTCGCATTTNTGTTGAGACGATGAGCNTCATTAATTAGACANATNTTTAACCGATTAGAATGCCCAGTCATAGAGAAGAACTCAATTAGACTCCTAACTTGATCAACTTTAATTTCAGAACCTNCACTTTCTGGTTTCANAATTCGAAGNTTNGGATGNGCATTATTATGCAAGATACAATCCGAGCATTCACCACATGGAAGATCNTTAATAGGTGAGCTGCACAATAAATATTTTGAAAATTTATGAGCAAAATCGAACTTNCCAATNCCAGAAGGACCNCTGACTATATATGCGTGCGACAGTCTATTTTGTTCAGCCTGAAGCATTAGATCGCTCCAATTTTTTTCTTGCCATGGGTAGGGAATTAANTGTTCAGTAATCATTTTTTCAGCGAAAATTTTTCTATGATGGCTTCACTTACCTTACAGAGCACGTTGCTTTTTTCCTTCGACGCATCAATTGTAATGCAGCGCTCAGGATCTTTTTCTGCGATGTTTAAATATGCTGTTCTAACTGTGTTGAAAAACTCTACCTTTTCCNTTTCAAANCGATCAAGTTCACCTCGCTTTCTNACNCTAGTCATGCCTANTTCAGGGNTTACATCTAANAGTANAGTTAAATCAGGTCGCAACCCTTCTTGTGNGATCTGTTCCAATAGTGAAATCAACTCTAATTTAACACCCCTTCCACCTCCTTGATACGCATATGTGGCATCAGTAAATCTATCACATAATACCCACAAACCATCAGATAATGCAGGTCGAATTACTTTGTTAATATGCTGGGTTCTTGATGCAAACATTAATAGCAGTTCAGTTAGTGGAACAGGTGTGTCTTCTTCTACATTGAGAAGAAGCGCTCGAATTTTCTCGGCAAGAGGGGTACCACCTGGCTCCCTTGTAGTGATAAACTGAATTGAATTTTTGGCAAGCAGCTCTTTTATGGTATCCATACAGGTAGTTTTACCCGCGCCTTCTATACCCTCGACTGTTATAAACTTGCCACTCATAAATTTAGTTGGATCCTGTGCCCCGTTGATAGAGATTAACAGCGTTGTTATGTTCAGACAAAGTTTCCGAAAAGTAATGGGTTCCATCACCCCGAGAAACAAAATACAAGAAGGTTGAGTCAGATGGATTGAGACTTGCTTCAATAGAGGATTTTCCTGCGAGTGATATCGGCGTTGGAGGAAGACCGTCAATCCGGTAAGTATTATACGCAGTCACCTCTGATAGGTTTTCCCGAGTAAGATTTCCCTCATATCTTCGGCCCATTCCATAAATGACTGTTGGGTCAGATTGAAGTCGCATACCAAGATTAATTCGCTGCATAAATACACTAGAAATTAAATTTCTCTCGGTGTTTACGCTAGATTCCTTTTCTATTATTGATGCCAGTATAAGAGCCTCGTACGACGAATTAAATGGCAGTCCTACGGCCCTTTTTTCCCATGAATTATCAAGCACTTCATTTAGTTTTGAATTTGCTCTCTTTAGAATTTCAAGATCACTGGTATTGCGAGTATAAAAATAGGTATCTGGGAATAGCATTCCTTCCGCGCTATCAACGTTTAACCCTAGCAACTTTGCTATTTGCCCGGATTCATAATTCTCTATTTGATGATCAATGGTGGATCGGGAACGTAACTCTTCCAGAACTTGCTCTAAACTCCATCCTTCTACAAAAGTAACCTTATACTGATGTCTATCACCATTGGTCATCTTTTTTACTAGCTCAGATAATGTAATTTGTGGTGTTAAGAGGTACTCGCCCTCTTGAATAAGCTTTTCTACTCCAAGAAGTTTAGTGTAAATTTTCAATATGCCCGAGTGAGGAAGCATTCCTTGAGCTGTCAATTTAGAGCTTATAGTTGAAACAGAATCACCTCTATTGACGGTAAAAAGTTCGCCAGGAGATTCAATTTTTACTGGATAATTTTGNAATGCAGCCCATGTTGCGTATCCAGTAATTATAAGAACACTTGAGAGAATTAAACCTAAATACACCCTNCGCCAATNTTGCCGANACCACTTCTTTATCCAATTTTTCATGCGTATNNGTACTTAAGAAACGATTTTAGGAATCTATATTTTTTTGAAAAACTTNCCTTCTACTTAAGCGAATATTTAGGACAATCTATGAAAACTTGGAGAATATCAAACTTCCATTTGTTCCACCGAAGCCAAACGAATTACTTAACACNACATTGATTGATTGTGTACGAGCCGTATGAGGGACATAGTCAAGATCACAGCCCTCCTCTGGNTTTTCAAGATTTATTGTAGGGGGNACTACCTGATCAGCTATCGTGAGGACTGANATAATCGCTTCGGCAGATCCAGAGGCGCCAAGNAAGTGGCCTATCATCGACTTGTTTGAACTTATGGTTAGTGCTCTGGCATGATCTTTGAAAACCTTCTTTATCGCATCTGTNTCTGCTATATCACCTGCTATTGTTGATGTTCCATGTGCGTTTATGTAATCGACTTGATCTGGATTCATTTCAGCACTNATTAANGCATTTTGCATGCATAATGCAGCCCCCTCTCCCCCTTCAGATGGCGCCGTCATGTGATACGCATCACCACTCATCCCAAAACCTGAGACTTCGGCGTAAATTTTTGCACCTCGACTCTTAGCATGTTCTAGTTCCTCCAGCACCATTACACCAGCGCCATCTCCTAAAACAAAGCCATCCCTGTCCTTATCCCAAGGCCGACTAGCAGAGCGCGGATCATCATTACGGCTAGATAATGCCCTTGCCGCGCAAAACCCCCCCAAACCAACAGGCGAAGCAGCCATTTCAGCTCCACCTGCGAGCATAATGTCTGCTTGATTATTACTAATCATGTTTGCTGCTATTCCAATATTATGAGTACCNGTAGCACAGGCTGTAGTTATGGAAATATTTGGACCTTTAAACCCAAAACGAATAGANAGATTTCCCGAAATCATGTTGATAATAGAACCTGGAACAAAAAAAGGAGAAACCTTTCTTGGTCCGGAATCCCTTATTTGAAGTGATGTCTCTTCAATCGTTTTGATTCCTCCAATTCCAGANCCCACAGTAACTCCGCAGCGNTCGGGGTTATATTTATCAGTTGTCAATCCTGAATCATCGAATGCCTGAACACCTGCAGCNATGCCATATTGCATAAATATATCCATGCGCCGAGAATCTTTTGGTTCNATGTATTTACTGCAGTCGAANTCTTTTAGACTACCACCAAATCTTGTACCAAAGCTTTCTACATCAAAGTGCTCAATTGGAGCGATACCACTCTTCCCTTCACGAATGGCTTCCCACGAGCTTTTGACACAATTTCCTACAGGCGTAAGCAACCCAAGGCCNGTAACGACAACTCTNCTGCTATTCAAGTGAATCTCCCATCACTGATGCCAATTTCTCAGATAAAGAAAAGCTACCCTAGATTGCTCCAGAGTAGCTTCATAGTGCTATTAAATCTTGTCTACAGATGTTCGTTGATATAATCGCAGGCAAGCTGGACAGTAGTAATTTTCTCAGCTTCTTCGTCTGGAATCTCAGTCTCAAACTCTTCCTCCAGAGCCATCACCAATTCAACGGTATCCAAAGAATCGGCGCCTAAATCCTCAACAAAGGCTGCGGATGGTTTAACATCCTCCTCCTTCACGCCAAGCTGTTCGCACACTATTTTCTTAACGCGATCTTCAATGCTACTCATATCTATTATTAGCTCCTAATGCTTTGATTCTGATGGCTTTTTTTATAAAGCTCTATTAAGATTTGTCCGCAACCAATCAACTTAATTAATTCAGANACGCGATTTTACCTATATTTTGTGAACTTGTAATGTTTAAATTGAAAATAAAATACTGATTAAATTTTAATCAAACTGCGTTAGCCCATAAACATTCCGCCATTAACGTGAATAGTTTCACCAGTTATGTAGTTAGCTTTTTCGGAAACTAAAAANCTTACAACAGATGCGATCTCCTCCGGCGTACCTAATCTTCTTAACGGAATCTGAGCAAGCAGCGAATCAACTTGAGTCTCTGCAAGTGAACTCGTCATATCTGTATCTATAAAACCGGGTGCCACAGAATTAACCGTAACTCCTCTGGATCCAATTTCTTTCGCTAATGAGCGAGTAAATCCCTCGATGCCAGCTTTAGAGGCAGCATAATTTGTTTGCCCTGCGTTTCCACTTGCACCAACCACTGATGAAATATTGATAATNCTGCCCCANCGCGCTTTTGTCATTCCCTTTAAACACAATTTCGTAACTCTAAACATTGAGTTAAGATTTGTATCAACTACAGNTTGCCATTCGTCTACCTTCATTCTCATGAGAAGGTTATCTCGGGTAATTCCCGCGTTATTTACCAGAATNATTGGAGATCCAAAGCTNTCATGAATATCCGAGAAAAGACTTTCCACTGATGAATCGTCTGNAACATCAACCCTCATACCCATACCAGGAATTTCCATTTCANTAAGGTAGCTCGATATACGAGATGCTCCCTCACTTGTGGTTGCCGTNCCNANAACCTTNAATCCACTAGATGCNAAGTCTATGGCTATAGCCTTACCGATACCTCTGCTCGCCCCTGTTACGAGGGCNAGCTTGNTTTGTTCACTTTTAGTCATAATCNCCCTNCTTNTCGACCNAATTTAGAGTTGAGACAAAATATTNTTTGCGTCTTCGATAGCTTCTGTTGTGTCCGANAAAAAGCACTTGATCGAAGGNTGAGATCTTTTAACCAATCCGGTCAGCACNCTTCCAGGTCCACATTCAAGTATATGATTACAACCTAAGCNATAAACCNTTTCTACACAGTCTGTCCATCTCACTGGCATATANANTTGTTTGACCAGATTGCTTTTTATAACCGGTACAGCAGTTTGAATTTCACCATTTACATTTTGAACAACATCAATTTTTGGTTTTTTAAATTCAATAGATTTTAATCTTTCCTCAAGCTCGTCCGCAGCATTGCGCATCAACTCACAATGTGAAGGAACGCTAACCTCTAAAGGCACAGCTCGCTTTGCTCCCGCATTTTTACAAAGGTCAATAGCTAACTCCACTGCGGAAACTTCTCCGGAGATCACGATTTGATTTTCTGCGTTGATATTGGCGGGGGCAACTAAACCACTCTGTTCCTGAG
>PBXX01000044.1 GCA_002727755.1 Gammaproteobacteria bacterium
TGTATGGGGTCGCTATATTATGCGCGAGCAAAATGTCCGGAGATATAAAAGTAATATACCTGGCCCATTTAGAAATATGCCTCTAACTTTTTTTAAAAGAGAAAATAAGGATATTTGGTTAGCTCTGGCTAGATCTAAAACGGGACATCAGAATGTTGTTCAATTGAGCAGCTTAGCCCAGAAAGTTGAGGACGATCTGCAAAAAAATGGAGCAAGCTTTTTTCAGGAAATACAAGAACGAAATGGACTTCTCAAATCCCAATTGGAGGATGGTCTTGCAGAACTTGTAGCACGTGGGCTTGTCACTAGCGATAGTTTTTCCGGATTGCGTACTTTGCTTAGCCGTAACAAAAGGAAAAATCGCACATGGTTACTTAAAAAAGGCCGAGAGAATTCCATCTCAGAGGTAGAGTATGCTGGAAGATGGAGTTTGCAAGATAACATGCGAAAAAATTGTCAGGGGAATGAAGCTAAGAACCGATTGAATGAAAAGATTCACATATTAGATGAGGGGCAACTGGAAAGATTAATTTATATATATCTCAAACGTTGGGGTGTAATTGCGCGCTCATTATTAGAAAAAGAGAGTTTGGCACCACCTTGGAGAGAGCTCCTTATTCATCTCAGAAAGATGGAGCTTCAGGGCATATTGAGAGGAGGGCGTTTCATCGCAGGGTTAAGCGGCGAGCAATTTTCTCTACCTGATACAGTTGACGAAATTCGGAAATTTAAGAAAGTTGTGGAGGCAAAAGAAAGAAGATCTTTTTTCTGTTTGAGTGCGACAGATCCGCTAAACCTTATAAGCTTGACCTCAGGAGACCACAAGGTACCTCGGCTTCAGAAAAATCGCGTTTTATATCATGGTGGGAGTCCTATAGCCTTTTTGGAAAGTGGACGAGTACGACACTTGAAAGAAATTGATTTTGTTTCTAGCTGGGAAATCTTACAAATGTTAACTAATAAAAATTTCCGATTCAGACAAGCTACAGGTTCTCAAGTGAGTCTAGATTTAGTTTCATATTAGACAAAAAATCCCGCTATGAAGAATCATAGCGGGACCAATCACGTATGGGAGCGAAAGAATGTTGAATGTTCAACTATCCTTCTCCAGCCAAATAGTTAGTTTACCTAACTTTTGTAACTGGAGGCTCCCTTAATAGATTGACTATTGATGGGATCACCTCCTTTAATTGCCAGGGTAGACAAGGATGTTAGGAGGCCCCCCCTGTTGGAACCACTAACTTAACCCATCTTTTTTATATAACAGTAATTTCCAAGAGTAAAGTGTTTGATGAAAATAGTTATCGTNGTGNTTTTGTACANTAAAANTCTNCCTNTGATTCCCATACAATGTTNACTANATTTTTATGTGATTTGANGANAGGTTCTGCNGTTANAAGAAAAGAAAAAAGCGTAANGANATATAAAGAACAATAATNATTGCGAGGAGACTANANATGAANCGTAANGGNTTTTGAATAAAGACATCGCTAACTCTTAGTTTCACNCCTTTAATTTCNTGATCTAATAATTCTTTNTTTCGCNTNNTNAGCTCTTTCCGCNTGGTATAAGTCAATTATTTTTCGTGCTTCAGTGTACTGATCGTCTCGGGAAACCCAGATAGCTGGAATTGAAATACTCCAATTACCAGAAAAAGTTTCAAAAAATTCGATGTTATTTTTTTGAAGGAGATCTCTAACGTCTCTTGCCTCGTCTTCAGGCACATGCCTCATTCTGAATAGCAATTTAGACATGAGTCTATTCTTCTATTAATTCAATAAGTGAGTGCTCGCCCTAAAAGCTAAACGTTCAGACTATTCCCTTATGATCTGCTGGATTAACAATAACTGTTGAATAGTNAGAGCTTTGGCTAGCTTGATTTGTGACTCAAAACGATTTGGCGTGGGCCGCTCGTAGAAGTTTGGCCGCTGACCCCCGAGGGAATCTGTTGAACTTTGCCGCCAGCTTTTAGGAAAGCTTGTATATGCTCTGCTATATCGTCCTTTGAGCCTACTGACTCATCTGTCTTGGATCCCTTCGATGCCTTAGTCGCCATTGTATACTACTTCCTAGTTTTAAATCGGACNNAAATTATACATTAAATATGATTTGTTCGCTAATACACTTAGACTAAAGCGACTAGTTAAGGGGNATGGTTATTTTAAGGTGAATAAAACAATCCCTAGTGATACACAAAGGCCAAGTGGTTTGATTAACTTTAATTCAAAAGAAATCTGAGATATAACTNTAAGAGATCGTAGGGATATTTCCTTGTGGTGTTTAGAAACAGGATCATTTAGATGGTAGAGAAGAACATAGTTTCTGATGTGGTTGATGATACCCCTCCAATTTCAAATGTAATTATTGAGAATAATAGAGTAGTTGGATTTCATTATAGGCTCTGTGAGGTTGACGCCAATGGAACAAAAGGGAAATGGTTTGAGGAATCCAAGAATAAGGGGCTCTTGTATTATCTTCACGGATATCACAATGTTGTTATTGGGTTAGAAAGGGCGCTAGAGGGGAAAAAAATAGGAGACAGAGTAGAAATAACTTTGAAGCCAGGCGACGCATATGGGGAACGTGATCCGGCTGCAGTTCTGCGTGTTCCATTGAAAAAACTGCAAATGGCGTATGGCATGAAAAGACCTAGAATCGGTGGACTAGTTCGGGTTCGATCTTCAGAAGGTTGGCGCAATGGGATTGTATTAAAACCCGGCAAATTTAATGCGGATGTNGATTTCAACCACCCCCTGTCNGGNAGAGTATTGCACTACGAGGTAGAAGTTGAGTTAATTAGGGAAGCAAGCGAAGAGGANATCGCACAGGGNCGGCCTTTGATCCCAAATGACNCCGTCCGCAGTGAACANCGCTGATTAATCATGATGTTTTATCTAATTAGTAAGATTTGTGTAATAGAAACCTTATGATGCCTAAGGAGGTTTTGGGTATGTGCTGCTCTGTTAGCTTCGTTATGATAAGGTTCGCTAGATTGTGATCAAACATAGATTAAAGAACATAAAGTCTGTTTCAGTTTAGCTTAACTTTGAGGGGAAGAAGATGGAAACGAACGATAAAAAGGGTATACGGCGACGAGACGTGATTAAAGGAGCAATTGGAGCTGGTGGAATAGCAGCAGGCCTCTCGACCGCATCTAATTTACTGTTTCCAGCTCTCGCGCAAGGAGAGAGACTGATTCCCTTTACTGATGATGCTTCTGAAGCATTTTCTTGGCGCCCTATCGAACCCAACACAACGCATTGGCAAGATACTAGAGAAATAACCTCGTTCTTTACCGGTAATGAGGAATTTTATTTAGTCCAACACTACGGCCAGCCTGAGATTGATAATGATTCATATAGATTAAAAGTTACAGGTATGGTTGATAATGAACTAGAGTTATCTTTGAATGATTTACAGGCAGGTGATGTTATAGAACAACAGGTTGGTTTTGAGTGCGGTGGGAACAGTCAAAGATTGTTGTATGGATTGATTGGTAATGCGAATTGGAGAGGAACCACACTATCTTCAATTTTAAATAGAGCAGGAATTAAGGAAGGCGCTAAAGAGATTGTATTTTTTGCTGAAGATATATCAACAGAGGAAATACGTGGGCGAGAAGTGGAAAAAGCTTTTGCGAGAAGTTTATCAATTGATGACGCAATGCGTTCGGAGAATATGCTTGCCTTTGAGATGAATGGCGAGCCCTTGCCTCACTATCACGGTAAACCTGTTAGGCTCTTAGTTCCAGGATGGTATGGAGTAGCAAACGTAAAATGGTTAAAGCAAATCCATGTCCAGGATACACGTTACATGGGTCGTTTTATGGGAAGAGATTACGTCACATTGAAACGGACTAACGTTGGTGGCATAGAGCGCTGGGTTGAAAATTCAGTGACAACGATGAATTTGAAATCGGCGATAGTTAGGGTCATTGAATCCGGTGGAGACTACCGAATTCAGGGGTTTGTCTTGAATGACGGAACACCTTTAGAAAGCGTGGAAGTCAAAATAGACGATGGTCCGTGGCAAAGAGCTCAGCTAAATCCGCGCAATACGAAGTACTCTTGGAAATTATTTCAATATGATTGGGCCAATCCAGAGAGTGGCCCTCATACTATTGTTTCGAGAGTTACTGATATAAATGGGAATGTTCAGCCGACAAATGAGCAACTTCCAGAGAAAGTAAGCTTCTGGGAAGACTTTGGTCAGTTTCCAAGGCAAGTGGTTATATGAGCAACGGCTTATATGGTGATAATGAGGTAGGTGCTCTGATAGTGTCCTTCTAGTATTTTTGGCAATTTTTATAAGTTATTACTGACTTGCTTGTATGGTGAATTTTTTTGGTCTCTCTCTATTTAGAGTAAGCGCATGACAACATACTTGGTCCTAACAATCATAGGTGAAGACAGGCCTGGAATTGTCGAATCGTTAGCTGAAATTATCAGTGATCACTCTGGGAATTGGCTTGAGAGCAGTATGAGCCAGCTTGCAGGTAAATTTGCTGGCATACTTCGCGTCAGCGTTAAAGAAGATAAATGCGAAGCATTAATCAATTCTTTGGAAAATCTTTCTAACAATCTCAAACTTATTATTGAGAAGGTTTCCAGCGAAAAATATGAAGAAGTCCATCAAATAGTGGAGGTCCGCTTAATAGGAAATGATAGACCGGGAATAATCCGTGAAATTTCAAAAACTGTTACTGATTTAGCTGTAAACTTCGAAAAATTAACCTCTGAATGTGCGCCGGCGCCTATGTCTGGAGACGCACTTTTTAAAGCGTCAGCGAGCTTAAAAATTCCNCAAGGGNTGAGTGTTGATCTACTAAAGCATGCTTTGGAAAATCTTGCTGACGATTTAATAGTTGANATAAAGTAATTTAAGCTTTNTNANATCAAAGTATGTTNTNAAAATCAGAAGATTACCGNAAGCTAATTACTTTCCAGCCCCTTTGTTGGCAAATTCTAAGTAGTTTATCGTCTGGATCAACTGCGACAGGAGTTTGAACCGCCTCCATTAATGGTAGGTCGTTAACGGAGTCAGAGTAAAAAGTGCTATTGGCTAAGTCTCGAATCTGACTACAGCTTTCAATCCATTGATTAAGCTTCGCTATCTTTCCTTCTCGATAACA
Source organism: Gammaproteobacteria bacterium (assembly GCA_002727755.1). Taxonomy (GTDB): domain Bacteria; phylum Pseudomonadota; class Gammaproteobacteria; order Pseudomonadales; family Pseudohongiellaceae; genus UBA9145. Next base: position 5,132 of record PBXX01000044.1, read on the forward strand.
GGCTATTCCGTAAATTCTGCCAGTGTAATAATCATTTACTATTTCAAGATCTGTAGCTATTAATAAATCGGCATCGAAAAGTTTGGCTATTGGTTTGGTGATAAAACTGTTTGTGGCTGTGATTATTACGCAAAAATCGCCCCTCGATTTATGTTTAGAAACCAATTTTTGTGCTTTTGGCAGGACTAAATCCTTTATTTTAAGTGCCATAAATTCTTTATGAAGTATAGCTCTCTGACTTTCCGAGAGTTTTCTTATTGGTGCTATGGTGAATGCTACGTATTCATCGATATCGAGTCTTTCATTCACGTAATCGTGATAAAACTGATTGTTTTTGGCCCTATGAGTATTTTCCTCCACCAAACCTTTGTGAATGAGAAATTCACCCCACGCATGGTCGCTATCACCATCAAGCAGAGTGTTATCGAGATCAAAAAGAGCCAAGCACCGATTCATTAACTTTATAATACCTGAATCGAGTCGATTGAGCAGAGATTATATGCTTCATATGCAAATTTTTAAGACACGTTTTAAATTTATGTCTAACACATTTTGGTCTAAATATAGGGCTAAATGTTTCCAACCATACTATTGGTCGAAATAGATAAATTGTGAAACAATACTAAAAGTTGCGATTGTAAGGTCAAAAGTAAATGATAGATTCAAATGGTTTTCGTCCAAATGTTGGCATAATAATATGTAATAAGCTCGGCCAACTTTTGTGGGCGAAAAGAATCAAACAAGATGCTTGGCAATTTCCTCAAGGCGGCATAAAGGAGGCTGAGACTACCGAAGAAGCTTTATTTAGGGAATTGAGCGAAGAGGTGGGCTTATGCAAAGACGATGTAAGAATCCTTAGTCAAACTTCTGAGTGGTTGAAGTACCGATTACCAAAACCTTATATTCGGCAGAGAAAGGGACGGACATGTATAGGCCAAAAACAGAAATGGTTTTTGCTAGGATTGCAAGCCGAAGAGGGTCGAGTAGATCTAGAAAATACTCTTCAGCCCGAATTTGACGATTGGTGTTGGGTTAATTATTGGTATCCTGTCAATCAAGTAGTTGATTTTAAAAGGAACGTCTATAGGAAGGCTTTAATAGAGTTAGAACAATCAGTTAAAAACTTTGTTAACGATAATTCAGCCTTGCTATGATGGCTATAGATGAATCCTGTTTTTTAAATTTCATCAGATAAGATGACATACCTGACCATTTGTGCTCATGCTTATGCTTAGTCGAATGGATCGATAATTAAAGCTGACGAGGTAATTTATGCTCGCCGAGCTGCGCATTATAGTCCAGAGAGTGAATTCCGCNAGTAACTTACTGNCGGCCTTAGATATTATNGTNAGNTGCGTCAGAGAGACTCTCAAAACCCAAGTTTGTTCAGTCTATCTTTACGATTCAGATNTTGATGGTTANATGCTGATGGCNTCTCAAGGTTTAAAGGAGCAAGCTGTCAGACAAGTAAGCCTGCAAGCTGACGAAGGTTTAGTTGGCCTNGTTGCAAAAAATGCTAAACCCTTAAATTTAAAGGACGCATCTACTCACCCTAGTTACTTCTATCTCAAAGAAACAGGAGAAGAAATTTTTAATGCATTTCTTGGTGTGCCTATTATTCACCATCGTAAAG
>PBXX01000045.1 GCA_002727755.1 Gammaproteobacteria bacterium
TTTTGATCAAATGCAGGAGTTCGTTATCTGTCACTCTTACTTTAACCTTCTCGAATTCGTATAACAAACATGACGACCATCTCGAGCAAAGCCGACTAGTGTTACATCCGTCTCATTCGCGAGCCTGATAGCGAGACTGGTTGGCGCAGAGACTGCTACCAATATTGGGATGTTTGAGATAGCTGTCTTTTGGACCATTTCATAGCTCGCCCTACTTGAGATGAGCAAAAACCCATTAGCCAGCTCATTTTCTTTCAACTTATAATCGCCAGCCAGCGTTCCTATGAGCTTATCTAAAGCGTTGTGACGTCCGACATCCTCTAAAAGATTTACTATATTTCCCTGTCTATCACACCAGGCTGCTCCATGCACAGCACCAGTTAAACTCTGCAAGGGCTGATATGCTCGTAATTTTGCTACNGCCGAGTTAATCGCNAAATGAGACAACTCACAATTACTTGAAACTTGTANATTTGCAAAGTTTAATTGTTCTAAAGATTCCAACCCGCATATTCCGCAACCGGTTCTTCCCATTAGGTTTCGCCTGCGTTCTTTCAAACTTGTGAAAGAACGATTTGATATTTGTAAATTAATCTCGAACCCAAGGCNNTGTTCATCAATCTCAAGATTTTGGATCTCATCTATACTTTTCACTATCTGCTCAGTCAAACTAAACCCGATTGCAAATGCTTCAAGATCGCGAGGCGTTGCCATCATTACCGCATGAGAAATACCATTGTAAACTATTGCAATGGCNACCTCGCGAGCAATCTGGTCTTGGTCTTCATAAGACTTATCACCCGACCATACNTGAATAACTTGATNTTGAGACCCATTACTTTCGNCCACAGATAATTCCCANTAAACTTAGACTTTTTNTAAGTATGACTCTTGCGTCTCGGTAAACCTCTCATACCGNGACTGCCATTCNGCTTTATTNATNGCCTTGCGAACTTGAACTGCTGTAACTTTATATTCAGGNCAGTTNGTCGCCCAATCTGAATTATCAGTCGTAATNACATTCGCTCCTGTANTTGGATGATGAAAAGTCGTATAGACCACACCGGGCTGAACCCGACTGGTTATCGTTGCCCGNAGCGATGTTAAACCAGCTCGACTNGCNACCTCTAATANATCACCCTCGCTTATTCCTCGTTCATCAGCATCATGGGGATGTATTTCAAGCAAATCCTCTCGATGCCATCTCAGGTTGTCCGTCCGCCGTGTTTGGGCTCCAACGTTATACTGCGACAAGACACGCCCAGTAGTGAGTAAAAGCGGAAAGCGCTTACCGGCTTTTTCTTCGGTCCCGACATATTTTGTTACTGCAAAATTACCTTTTCCCCTCACAAATTCATCAACATGCATTATCGGCGTTCCACTAGGNGCATTCTCATTACACGGCCACTGTATAGATCCTTCCTCATCAAGGCGCTGGTAACTCACCCCGCGAAAGGTCGGAGTCAATTCCGCAATCTCTTCCATAATCTCTGATGGATGCTCNTAGTTCATCTCAAAACCAAGTGCTTTCGAAAGCGCCATTGTTACTTCCCAATCTGCTTTACCACTCAGNGGCGCCATTACTTTGCGTACAGGCGAGATACGTCGCTCTGCGTTCGTGAAGGTCCCATCTTTTTCTAAAAAAGATGCTCCCGGAAGAAATACGTGAGCAAACTTAGCGGTTTCATTTAAAAAGAGATCTTGAACTATCAAGCAATCAAGACTCCGCAAAGCTTCTTCCACATGTTGGATGTTTGGATCAGATTGAGCTATGTCTTCTCCCTGACAATACAGACCTTTAAAATTCCCCGACACAGCCGCATCAAACATATTTGGTATTCTAAGACCCGGAGCACTCTGAATCTTAACTCCCCAAAAATTCTCAAACGACTGCCTTACACTTTCAATCGACACATGTCTATAGCCAGGTAATTCATGAGGGAAAGATCCCATATCACAAGAACCTTGGACATTGTTCTGACCACGCAGNGGGTTTACCCCAACACCCTCCCTACCTAGATTACCTGTCAACATTGCTAGATTAGCAATTGCCATTACAGCAGTAGATCCCTGACTGTGCTCCGTCACACCAAGACCATAATAGATGGCTCCGTTTTTTGCGCCTGCAAATAAACGTGCCGCGGAAATAANTCGCTCAGCTGAGACACCAATNTTTTTACTCATCAACTCAGGCGAATTCTCTTCTTTTTCAATGAAGGTCTTCCATTTTAAAAAAGCGTCCTTCTCGCAGCGCTCTTCTATAAATTTTTTGTCCTCTAGTTTCTCCCTAACAATAGTATGAGCAATTGCGTTTAAGAGGGCTACATTNGTCCCAGGTAAAAGATTNAAGTGGNACTCGCTNTTCACATGAGGACTTCTTACCAAATCTATTCGACGAGGATCNANGACAATTANTTTTGCACCCTCACGNAGGCGTTTTTTCATTCTAGATGCNAACACTGGATGGGCATCCGTTGGATTCGCTCCCATAACAATAATCACATCAGACTTNTCAANTGAATCAAANGTTTGAGTCCCTGCCGACTCGCCAAGCGTAGTTTTTAATCCATAACCNGTTGGTGAGTGACAAACTCTAGCGCAGGTATCAACATTATTGTTACCAAATGCNGCCCGAACCAACTTTTGNACNANATANGTTTCCTCATTAGTGCAGCGAGAGGANGTAATGCCGCCAACGGAGTTNNCACCAAANCGNTNNTGAANAGATTTTATCTTAGATGCTGCAAATTCNANCGCNANATCCCAATCAACTTGGCGCCACGGTTCATCAATTCTGTTGCGGATCATTGGTTTTGTAATTCNNTCCTTATGCGTAGANTAACCGAATGCAAATCTTCCCTTTACGCATGAATGCCCCCTATTNGCTTTGCCAGCTTTATGGGGGATCATTCGAACTACTTGATCACCCTTNNCTTGNGCTTCAAATGCGCAACCCACACCGCAATANGCNCAAGTCGTAATNACCTTATGCTCTGGTNTGCCATTATCAATAANTGANTTTTCCATCAAAGTTGCTGTAGGGCATGCCTGAACACAAGCGCCACATGAAACACATTCTGAGCCCATGAAATCCTCACCTTGGCTCACAGCAACTTTCGAATCAAACCCTCTTCCATCGATCGTTAAAGCAAACGTGCCTTGAATCTCTTCACAAGCTCTGACGCAACGAGAACATACGATGCACTTGCTCGCATCAAAGGTGAAATATGAATTACTTTGATCTTTCTCTACAGTTAAATGATTCGCTCCTTCATAACCGTACCTTACCTCGCGAAGACCGACCTCGCCAGCCGTATCCTGCAGCTGGCAATCGCCATTNGCGGCGCAAGTTAAACAGTCCAATGGATGATCAGAAATATATAGCTCCATTATGTTNCGGCGAAGTTTTGCGACCGCGCTAGCCTGAGTCTTCACAATCATCCCGTCCTCGACGGGTGTCGTGCAGGATGCAGGAAAACCNCTCCTTCCCTGAATTTGTACTAGGCAGATTCTGCAAGAACCGAAGGGCTCTAATGAGTCCGTAGCGCACAGTTTAGGAATATTGATATCGTTGATGGCTGCGGCCCGCATAATTGATGTNCCTGCCGGCACTGAAAGANTGCGCCCATCGATGCAGAGTGTCACTGATTTTTCCGATGCGTTCGACTCAGTCGAAGATATCGGAGTACCCAAATCCTTNGATGGATTTAGAATGCCTCCCATTTTTACTTCTTTATCGGGTTCGTAGTATTTTAACATTTTCNTTATAGTCTTTTTCTTATTCTTGGCATTACCCTAGTTAAAATCTTCACCAAAGTATTTCAGCGCCGATCGCACTGGGAACGGAGTCATNCCGCCNATGGCNCAAAGTGAACCTGACTCCATTGTNTCGCAAAGTTCCATAAGTAACTCTTTATTTTCACGTGCGTTTTCGTTCTTACNAATCTTCTCCAATAGTTCGAGCCCCCTCACCGAACCAATTCTGCAAGGCGTGCATTTGCCGCAAGATTCAATGGTACAAAATTCCATCGANAATTTNGCCTGTGTACTCATATCAACAGAGTCATCAAAACCNACTATACCGCCATGACCCAACATAGCNTCTATTTTTGAAAAAGCCTCGTAATCCAATAAGGTATCCCAACTTTCCTCACNTAAATAAGCACCCAANGGTCCGCCNACTTGAACCGCTCTCATTGNACGACCGGTTCGNGTTCCACCACCAAATTCAAACAAAAGTTCCCTCAAAGTTGCACCAAATGCAATTTCCACAAGTCCCGCATGCTTAATGTTTCCTGCTAATTGGAAAGGNAGCGTACCTCTAGATTTACCNATACCATACTTCTGATAAGACGAGGCTCCGTTTGCAATAATTGCTGGAATACTCGCAAAAGTAATTACATTGTTAATCACTGTTGGCTTGCCAAAAAGCCCTTTAATCGCAGGAAGAGGTGGCTTTGGCCTAACTTCTCCCCTTTTGCCCTCTATGCTCTCAAGCATCGAGGTTTCTTCTCCACAAATGTATGCACCAGCTCCAAGTCGAATTTCAATNTCAAAATTCATGCCGCTTTGAAGAAGATTATCGCCAAGGTAATTTTTCTTTTTAGCGGCCACAATCGCATTTTTCAGGATCTTGAAAGAGAGAGGATATTCCTCGCGCAGATAGATATAGCCCTTGGAAGCACCAACAGCNAGACCCGCGATTGTCATTCCCTCTATAAGACTCAGCGGATCACTCTCCATAAGCATTCTATCCGAAAAAGTGCCAGAATCTCCCTCATCAGCATTACAAACCACATATTTTGTATCNGAAGCAGCGTCAAGGACAGTTTGCCATTTTATCCCTGTGGGAAAAGCTGCTCCGCCTCGACCTCTTAAGCCTGATTCTCTAATGCAACTAACAAGATCCTGCGAACTACTATCGAGCGCTTTAACAAGTCCCACAAAACCACCATAATCCTGATAATCGCGAACGGATAAGGGGTCGATCTTTCCAACCCTTTGGAAGGTGACTCTATCTTGCTTTTTGAGATATGGAATTTCCTCCGTCGAGCCAAGATAACAAGGGTGTGAAGTATTTATCTCCCAGCAAGAAAGCGCAATAAACTCATCTACATCTTCAGGCGTGATTGGACCATAAGCAATTCGTCCCTTATCAGAATCAATTTCAATCATTGGCTCTAACCAGTAGAGGCCACGAGATCCGTTTCGTACAATATCAATGTTCATCTCGTGCTGATCAAAATATTGCTCTAATCGATGGGCAACTTCGTCTGAACCAAGAGAGCAAGCTGTAGTATCCCTTGGCACGAAAAGCTTGATTTTTTCATTAATCATTTTACTTTTCCCTCCAACTCCTTTTGGCTCAGTTTCATCATAAGCAGATCAAAGGTCTTTTCATCTACATTCGAATGCACTGCATCGTCTATACGGATCGCGGGAGCGCAAGCGCAATTACCCAGACAATAAACCGGTTCCAAGCTTATAGAACGGTCCTGAGTAGTTTCATGGAATGCTATACCTAGAGACTCCTTGGCATACTCTTCTAATCGCCGTGAACCCATCGACTGACAGGCCTCTGCGCGGCAAATTTTCACAACATGACGGCCAGGCGGAGTAGACCGAAAAAAATGATAAAAACTAATGACGCCATGAACTTCTGCGCGTGATAAGTTTAAACCATCCGCTAACGTTGGCACTATACTCGCTGGGATATAGCCGAGAAGTTTTTGCACCTTATGAAGAATTTCTATTAAAGGACCTGGTGTCGCTTTATTTTCAGAAACTATTTCTTTTGCAAGATTTATGTGATCTAAATTTGTCACGACCTAAGCGCCCATCCTCTTGATTAAAAATTCATCGGTACTCAAATCGTGCTATCCGGTCAGCTCCCCCAATACCGCCAACCCAAATTTCGTCTTCAACCTCAATGGCAACTGTGCCAAGTAGAAAACTTCGATTTGAAGGATAATCGATTATTTGTCGAGCCGTTAGGTTATTGATGTCTACTCTTGTAACTCTGGTACTAACCCCCTCGCACTCACGTTCATTGAGACACTCAAAAATTGAAGAAGGCAATGCNCCNATATGTCCCGCAGCNAGGAGTGAACCATCAATCGACCATCTTAGGTTATCTATATGATGGGATACCTTTACGCTACTCCTTGCAACCTCTGACTGCCCTCGAGACAGCTTTATTAGAGACTGAGAACCCCAACCCGCGATGTAAAGCCATTCACCNCCGTCGGAAATTTCTATCCCATTAGGACCNTCANTCTCGCTACCAGGTACTTGACTCCAGTTTGAACCTCCTGACCATTCATAAACATAACCTGTCGGTAGCTGAAAATGTGTTGCGACTATGCCGCCTTCCGGGGTGCTGACCACCGAATTGAACACCACGCCTGCCGGAGCTAGCACGCAACCAATCCAGGTCAGCTTTGGTAAATCAGACGGCGTCTCTCTAATTTCAAAAACCTCAATCGCCTCACGNGCACCATGACGCACTACCAACAAATTATGCTTCCCATTGTCGCCCGCGACTAGGCTGAGACCATGCGGGCGAAAACCTTCAATTTGAGGACCCGGACAATTATCGAACCTTGCTGTGTCCATCCTATGTTCCGGCTGCATCGAGGGATAAACCGCGGTCGACCTCTGTTGCTGGGTATCGATAAAGTATAGATAACCATCATCTTCCATTCCAGACGCTACGACCCAGGAAGATTCGGGAATTTGAACCAGGTCTTCAGGACTCACAGGGCCGCACACGAAATTTGCTTCACCGACACCCAGACAATCCTCTGATGCCCCAAAAATAAATTGAGAATAATTAAGACTAATTAAACCGATCAAGTAAAAAACGTATCCTTTCATGAGCTAACCTTCTATTTGTTTTTTCATAAGCAGGAGGCTACAACACCATAAAAATAAAGAATCATCAAGTACATCAGCTATTGACCTCTCAAAAGTTTATGGTTCTGTTAAAATGCACATTAATCTGTCCCGATTTTTTCATTAATGCCTATAGATCATTCAATGCAAAGAACATTCAGCACTCTAACCTTTCCNGCCTTAGCAATAATTCTATCGGNAGNCGCAATATACTTTAGTGNGATTTTTTCNGCAGCAGCAGATAGNGTGATTTTCATGCTTGCTCTGGTTATGTTCCTNATGGGTCTNACTCTTGATAAACGTGATTTTGTGAGGATCAGAGAGAAACCTGTGATCGTATTTATTGGAGTGCTTCTGCAGTTCTCTTTAATGCCACTCATCGCGGTAATTTTGTCCTATTTACTTCAGCTCCCCAATCAACTGACNGCAGGCATGGTGTTAGTTGGTAGCTGCGCCGGCGGAACAGCATCAAATGTAATGACTTATTTGGCCAAGGGTGATCTAGCCTTATCTATTTCAATGACTATTGTTTCTACATTANTAGGGGTTATCGCAACACCCCTCCTCTGTGAGTTTTACCTGTCTGAAACTTTAGCCGTAGATTCGATCGGTATGGTGAAGAGCATCATTCAGCTTGTTTTTATTCCGGTCTTTCTTGGAGTTTGTATTAAGGCCTATGCTGCGCATTTTGTACTAAAAATAGAGAAATGGATTCCATCACTCTCTATGCTGTGCATTCTCTTTATAATAGCGACTGTAGTTGCTCTAAATTCAGATCGATTAAGTAACATTGGCTTTGCTCTGATAGCAGCCGTAATTCTGCATAACAGCCTTGGTTTATTTNTAGGCTACTATTTTTCCCGGTTGCTTGGTTTAAATCTGCGTCAATCTAAAACAGTGGCGATCGAAGTAGGAATGCAAAATTCTGGCTTGGGAGTCACGCTGGCACTACAATTTTTTTCACCATCCGCTGCCGTGCCAGGCGCCCTTTTTAGCCTTTGGCATAACATAAGTGGCTCCATACTCGCCTCTTTGTGGGGTAAAGAAAATAATTTCAGTGATTCATTAGCTCGAAGCGATGAGAATTAAGGGCACTTAGACAGCCCCAATCCAGTGAATGAAGACAGCTCTCCTCCACATAAAACAGCGCAAGTAATCCTTTATCGAAGAACACGCACAAAATTGGTTTGTTTCTTGCACAACTAAAAAGTGTAAATCGCACTAATTAGACCCATTTTAGAGAAATTTGCAGAATTTAAAGGGCTTTTCCAGTGCAATAATTACTGTATAGTCGAATTTTAGGACCTTTAGAAGGGTTCATTTGAAGAGCATTAGGACTTAATTGAAGTTGGTCTGAGACTAACAGTAGCGCACTTTTATAATGCATAAATCAAAAAAGTGCACCAAATTAAAGCAGGAGAGACAAAATGAAATTAATAACCGCAATTATCAAACCATTCAAAGCAGACGAAGTTAGAGAAGCGCTTTCGGACGTTGGAGTCAGTGGCGTGACACTCAGTGAAGTAAAAGGTTTTGGTAGACAGAAGGGACACACTGAGCTTTATCGAGGTGCTGAGTACGTCATTGATTTCTTACCCAAATCAAAGATGGAGATAGCTGTCTCAGACGATATGGTTGACCAGGCCATTGAAGCAATTTGTAAAGCTGCTGGAACCGGACAGATTGGTGATGGAAAGATTTTCGTCACTAACTTAGAACAAACACTCAGAATAAGAACCGGCGAAACCGGTGATGACGCTCTTTAAGAGGAAAAATAGAAATGATAAGAGAACTGTTTAACTCAAAGCTTATTGTTAGTCTCGCACTGTTAGTTGTCCCATCAATCTCCCAAGCCCAGGATTTGAACGGAGCTAACACCGGTTGGATTTTAACCTCAACCGCACTAGTTTTATTCATGACACTTCCTGGTTTATCCCTGTTTTATGGGGGGTTAGTCCGAACGAAGAATGTTTTATCAGTCCTGATGCAATGCTTCGCAATCGCAGTATCTATCTCCATTCTTTGGCTGGTAGTTGGTTATAGTATCGCATTTGGGCCATCCGACTCAGCTTATTGGGGTGGGCTTAGCCGCATGTTTTTTAGTGGTATAGATATTAATTCCATGTCTGGCGATATTCCCGAGACGGTTTTTGCGGCCTTTCAAATGACCTTCGCTATTATCACCCCCGCTTTGATTGTAGGTGCTTTCGTCGAACGCATAAAGTTTTCGTCTATGCTTATCTTTAGCATACTCTGGACTCTCCTGGTTTACTTTCCTGTCGCAAACTGGGTTTGGGGCGGTGGATGGCTCGGATCAATGGGGCTTATAGATTTTGCGGGAGGGACAGTTGTTCACGTTACTGCCGGTGTGGGAGCCTTAGTTACGGCTTTGGTTATTGGACAACGGAAGGAATTCGGACAATCCTCCACCTTGCCTCACAATCTTACCATGAGCTTTACAGGGGCTGCGATGCTGTGGGTAGGTTGGTTTGGTTTCAATGCTGGTTCGGCGCTTGCAGCAGACGGGGCAGCTGGCATGGCACTTTTCGTAACCCATATTTCAGCGGCTACGGGAGCATTGACTTGGATGGTTATAGAGTGGATCAAATTCGGCAAGCCTAGCGGCTTAGGCGCAATTACGGGAATGGTTGCAGGCCTTGCTACCATAACACCGGCTTCTGGCTCTGTGGGACCGGCTGGTGGGTTGCTCGTGGGTTTAGCAGGAGGCGTTGTCTGTTATTTCGCTACCACCTATATGAAACAAAATCTGAAGATAGATGATTCCTTGGACGTTTTCCCCGTGCACGGTGTTGGCGGGATAGTCGGCACTTTTTTAGCAGGCATTTTAGTNTCCAACAATCTCGGAGTTTTTAGTGGTAATGGTTTAGCTGANGGGATGACNATGGGATCGCAGGTTNGCGTTCAAGTAACTGGTATTTTAGCAACTGGGATTTACACAGCAATTGTTACCTTTATATTGCTGAAGATCGTTGCAGCGCTTACCTCAGGAATACGAATTACAGACGAACAAGAACAGGTCGGTTGCGATATTACCGATCATGATGAAAAAGGTTATTCCATGTAGGATTCNGATTTGGTTTTAAAGAAGCCGGTTTAATGCCGGCTTTTTTAATTGGACTTTTTCAGGGTAGCAATCGCAAAAACAAGTTTCACTCCTTCTGTGCTCTTAAAAGTAGTTGCTACAAGGCATGTTGACTTGCCATCGTTAACTACCTCAGACTCCATTAAGAAACTTTCACCCTCGACTGGCGCTAGATAATCTATTCGCATGTTAATTGTACTAGACCATTTAAAAGGTTGGGCATCACTGCGCGCAGTTCGTGCAGCGTAAATGGACATGAGATCTACATAAACGCCATGAAANCCACCAAACAGTTGATCTCGAGGATTTAGTAACCTGTCAGGAAGATGGGCTTTCACTTCTAACTTCCCGGAAGCCTCGTTAATTATCTCCCATTTATAAGATTCAACGAGGTCACCAGCATTATGCCCAGGCGGCAACAATATGGATGCCACAGATTCTGAATCCATTNACGGTNCTCCTTTTTATTTNTAAATTGACTNAAGCCAAACGGANTCTNATAGATAATANNGTNCAATCATTGACTGGCTAGTTTCAGCTACAAAATACTGCTATTCTTTTCTGAGCTATTCTCAAAACTATAAATAATCANAAAAATAAGGTCAGTAGTATGTCATCTACTTCGCGTCCATTACATCAAAGAATTTTTGTTCATATTTTACCATTTTGCTTAGCTTTACTTCCGGCAATAAATTCATCTGCAGATGATTTACCCATGGCGCAACCCGAAAGCGTTGGCGTNTCCTCAAGCAGACTGGACAGGTTAACTAAATCAATGCAGCGTTATATTGATTCNGACAAACTCGCNGGGACAGTATCTCTTATTGCTCGAAAAGGAAAGATTATTCATCTCGAGCCACAAGGTTATAAAAGCAAGGAAACAAGAGAAGAGATGACGGAGGACACAATATTTTTCATTATGTCGATGACCAAGCCTATTGTATCAGCAGCTTTGATGATGCTTTATGAAGAAGGACATTTCCTTTTAACAGACCCTATTTCTGACTGGATACCGGAACTTCAAGGAAAGCAAGTAATTATGGAGAATGAATTTGGAACTTACAGAGTGCCACCCCATCGACCCATAAATTTTCGGCATGTCTTGTCACACACCTCGGGATTAGATCCTAATCGAAACTATCTTAGCGATGATGAAATTGACCTTCTTGCTCGCACCGATAACTTAGAGGATACAATATTAAAGAGAGCTACATTGCCATTGGCTTTTCATCCAGGAGATGATTGGCAGTACGGCAGCTCAACAGACTATGTAGCACTTCTGGTTGAACGAATCTCAGGCGAACCACTCAAGGATTTCTTAAACAGAGAAATTTTTACACCACTCAAAATGGAGGATACTTCATATGTTGTTCCCAAGGAAAAGCGTGATCGAGTGGCCTCAGTCTACAGTCCAACAGGGAAAGATCAGACAATCGAATTATTTAGAACTAAAGACTACTCGGATAAGCCTTTCTTTGGAGCGAACTATTATGGCGGTACTGCGGGATTATTTTCCACTGCCAAAGACTATTGGCGATTTAGTCAAATGCTCCTCAACGGTGGTGAACTCGATGGAGTTCGATTACTAAGTCCAAAAACAGTAAGCCTCATGATTTCAAACCATAGTGGTGATGGCGATGTTTACATCCGTGGGCCTGGATATACTTTTGGCTTGGGCTTTGGAATCGTAAGTAACGCTGGCGAAGCTCGCGATCCATTGACTCCCGGAACCTTCAGTTGGGGTGGCGCTTGGGGCACTATTTTTTGGGTAGATCCCGTCGAAGAAATGATCGGCATTATGATGACTCAAATAACATCATACAGGCATTTGTCGGTAAGGCAGGATGTAGGGGTGACCGCTATGCAATCTATTATTGATTCAAACGCACCATTACTAGGCTACCCTATCCTTGATTAAACCTTCCTTCGAAGGACAAAAGCCTTCTCGGGGGGATTAATTTTTTAACGAGCGTCGAGCAATTCAAAAATTCGCCGAATTGCTCGAGGATCCACGCCTGGTCCCCGGATTTGGAAATAATTGCGAGCATGGTTGGTCATATCTATCTGCTTGGCCGCCTCTTGCCATTCAACTCCAAGACGATAGAATTCGTTCGATTTAACCCATAGGTCTCGCAAATAATCTTGAAAGTTTGATATCGGCACTTTAGAGCGCATTACAGGTCCATGACCTGGAAGCCAGGTATCAAAGTCTAAACCCTTTAACCCTTCAAGCGCATCCGGCCATTCGTCCACATGTCCATCCCCCATGTAAGCTAACCCAGGCAACATCATATCTCCTGTAAATACCACCTTTTCCTTGGGAAGATAAATGACAACATCTCCTCCTGTGTGTGCCCGCCCAAAGTGCAGTAACTGTATCTCTCGACTCCCCTCAGGNACCACCTGAAATAATGTCATCTTNTCAGCTAATGTTATGTTAGGTGGAGTTGGCACAACTTCATCAATTGCATTCATATAATCCGTTTGTACCCGAAGACGTTCCTGAAGCTCNGCNTTTTTAGCTAAATCTGATTCTGAGGCAATCTGCTCACCTAAANTTGCAACCAGTGACGGGACCGGGTCAGAAAAACTTCGGAANGTGCTTTCATCCAGGACATTTCCCAAAGTTCCGCTNAGTTTTGCCCTCGTAAATTCNTGACCAATAATCTCAATCCCTGAAGGGAAGGATTGGTTCCCATGCGCGTGATCAAAATGATAATGNCTGTTTACAAGGTAACGAACTGGCTTATCGGTGATTACTGCCAAAGAATCAAGAAGTGTTCGAGCAGCAGACGGCGTCACATGAGAGTCCACCACNANGGTGTCAAACTCNCCAACCAAGACCATCGCGTTGCTCATAGTGTGNATTTTCCCATTACCACTGACATGCCAAACTCCTTTTGCAACTTCAACAAATCTATGAGTCTCTGATTCAACGATCCGGTCTTGCGCCCACAAAATAAATGGCATCACATAAATTGAAATTAATAAAACCACTGAACGAAAAATTTGACTTCTTATCATGATTGAAAAATTCCTCGAAACAACCTGCTAATCAGAAGTTGGGAACGAAAAAGCGGGCTAGTCAGCCCGCTTGCTCAGAAATAGTTATTCCTATTGATTACTCTTTTCTCTCGTAATGGCCCATTAGTAAACCAGTACCTAAAATGTGTCCGTCCATTGCCTCTAGCAATTGCGCCTTGTCCAAGCCGGCTTCCAAATTAAGGTCCGCATCAAGGGCATAGATACGAAAATCATATTGATGGAGCTGTCCATTTGCTGGAGGACGGGGACCAAAATAACCAGGACGACCCAAACCATTATTTCCATTTATCATGCCGGCTAGTCCGTTCACATTGGGTTCCGCGTCTGATGATAACCCCCCCGGCAAACCCGAGGCAGAACTTGGAATGTTATACACTACCCAGTGGACAAAAGGGCTTTCCATCATACCAATCTCAACGACTTTTGGATCATCACAAATAAGCGCCAGAGACTGGGTGCCTGATGGGAGATTCGACCAACTCAAGTCTATAGAGGTGTTCGCTCCATAGGCTGAATTCTCCTCAGGCACCATTCCATGGTGTTCAAAAATTGTGCTTGTTACCGTAATTGTGTCCTCCATATCTTGCCCAAGCAGTTGCCCAGCAAAAGCAATTGGAAGAAGAGCGCTAAGCGCTGTTATGAGTTTTTTCATTACACTTTCTCCGTATTTGATGTCAGATTAATATTCATTTGCCCATAGCATACTCTAATTGCTCAGCTTTTTCTCGAAGTAAATATTTTTGAACTTTACCCGTTGAGGTTTTATCAATCGGACCAAAGGCTACTTTCTTTGGAATCTTGAATCCAGCTAATTCTTCACGACAGTACGCAATTAAGTCTTCGACTTGGAGATCTTCACCTGGCTTCAATGTTACAAATGCACAAGGCACCTCACCCCATTTTTCGTCCTTACTCGCAACTACAGCAGCATCCATAACTTTTGGATGTTTAAATAAGACAGACTCGACTTCTATCGAGGATATATTCTCACCCCCAGAAATAATTATATCTTTTGAGCGATCCTTGATATCTATATACCCATCGGGGTGCCAGACAGCTAGATCCCCAGAATGGAACCATCCTCCTGCAAAAGAAGCCTGTGTGGTTGTAGGATTCTTCAAGTAACCTTTCATTACCAAGTTACCACGCATGAAAATCTCACCAATAGTTGTACCGTCTTTTGGAACTGGTGCCATCGTCTTTGGATCAGCAACCATTACCTCGTCTTGAAGTGGGGCTCGAACCCCTTGGCGCGATATTTTTTCAGCACGAGATTCTACCGCCATATCCTGCCAATCATCCTGCGGCGAACACACAACGCAGGGACCATAGGTCTCAGTCAATCCATACACATGAGCGACGCTAAATCCCATATTTTCCATGCCCGCAATCACTGCTGCTGGCGGTGCCGCTCCGGCTGTCATTGCGAAAACTTTGTGATCAATACCGCTTTTTATTTCATGTCCAGCGTTAATCAAGGTGTTCAAAACTACGGGGGCACCGCAAAAGTGAGTAACCTCGTGTTTCTTAATCGCCTCGAAAATGGCCTCATCACGCACATGCCTTAGGCAAATATTTACGCCTGCGACAGCTGCTAACGTCCAGGGAAAACACCACCCGTTGCAATGAAACATAGGCAAAGTCCACAGATAAACCGGATGCTCAGGCAAATTCCAGCATAAAACATTTGATAGTGCATTGAGATAAGCCCCTCTGTGATGGTAGACCACACCCTTTGGATCTCCTGTTGTTCCCGAGGTATAGTTGAGGGAAATTGCTTGCCATTCGTCTTCGATCTGAAAACAACTGTAATCCTGATCTCCACCTAAAAGAAATTCTTCGTAAGTGCGATCGCCGATTAACTCTCCTCCGACAAAAGAAGGATCGTCGATATCGATAACCAGCGGCTTTTTATCAAGAAGGTCTAAAGCTTTTTTTATTGTTTCACTGAATTCCCTATCTGTGAAAAGTACTTTTGCTTCAGCGTGCTCAAGTATAAAGGCTATGCTTTTTGAGTCTAATCTAATGTTCAGAGCATTAAACACTGCTCCCGTCATTGGCACACCAAAATGCGCCTCATACGTCTCTGGAGTATTAGCACCCATGAAAGAAACCGTATCACCCTTACCNACTCCNATTTTTATAAGAGCCGATGCTAACAAACAACTTCTCTGATACGTCTCCAACCATGTAAATGCACGATCTCCATGAATTACTGACAACCTTTNAGGATANACACTTGCGCAACGTTCAAGAAAGTTAAGAGGGGTAAGATGTGCNTAATTTGCCGAGTTTTTATCTAGGTCTTGTTCATAAATATTTTTCAAATGTATTCCTCTCTCATACATACTCTATTNATCCACTTGTATTCCTACNTGAAATCCATATCGCCTGCCGTCAGCCACCAAGCTCCGTACAAAATCTCAGAACTTGGCCCCGGATTCCAGTAATTGCTGGGTATTTCAATTCCCAAATCATTTTCAATTATACCTGCTACCTCCAATGTCTTAGACCAACCCTTTGTTATCCATATTTTTAGCCTGACTTCATTAAGTAATAAGCTTAGTTTCAAAATATATTGGGTGATATCTTTAAATGGACAGATGATGTCCATTATCAAATTACACTGATCATGTTCTTTGAGAAAGAAAGCTGCGCAGATATCTCCATGTGCATCTGACAANAAAAGACGCTTGAATTCACCAGAAATGCCGCGGGGGTGGTCAAAATATCTATACTTAACATACTCCCAATTTCGAACACCAATAATTCCNTTTTCAAAAGCCGGNCTCATNGAGNNCCATAATCGATCTACAGCACTTTGATGAGCCGGGTTTTTAGNATCAATATCCAATAATTTATACTCTACAGAGCTTTTAGTNTCTNCAATAGGAAAAATGNATTCTAAAAANTCATCTGTNTTCTCATANANACCGAGGCGCAGTGCAATGTTCATCGCTTTCTTGTTTGGAAAACCAAAACCTAAAAGGTGGCCTACAGTGTTACCAATTTCNCTTTCAAGGAANGTAGCAGCAGTTTTGAAAAACAAACTNTTCTTACCATATTGAAGACGCACCTCNGGTAATACCATCACATCACAAACTTGTATTGCTTTATCCATCTTCCCAAAGTAATTAATCTGCCTCGGAGCACCGCCATAATGCGAAACTATCGGGCCACTCGGCTCAGACCTAGCTACAACACACTTGCCATTCCCCAGTTCATATTTCCAACGCCAAATTTCATGATCAAAAGCGGTCTCAAAGCTCTTCTCAAAGAGTTCACAAATTTCTTGATGGTCAAAACTTTCTATATCGCCATAGTGGGCCAGCTCATAGTCTCCAGCTTGCTTCAANACCTTGATGAAACGGAATAATTTGTAACAACGCCGCCCTCTGNTAAATTCTGATTCAGCNTCATCAAGCAANTTAAAGATTAAGGCTTTNTCCTNATCCTNAGAGAAAAGCGGTNTCTTGCNTTAATATNTTCTTAAAAACANCAACCGATTCAATCGCATCTGGAGTAAGGTCAGTTTCACTCACAAGNTCAAAACCTAGACGGTCGGAAAGCTGGGTTAGGCTCGAGAGGTTTGGTAGTGCTGAGTGTATCCTCTCAGAATCATCCTCNAANAATTCACCTANAATGATTANGGAGCCTCCGTCAACCATCAATTCNTTGCATTTCTGAAGTAAATCTACTTGTTGTAAGTAATGATAGCTTCCCTCGATTACTACCACATCAAAGTCATCTGACTCTGAATAATCTAGAATAAATGGTCGCCCAGAATCGTAGGCTTGACTTTCTCTTTTTTTGCTTTGGATTTCTGGTTTTGAGTTNACCCACTCTACTCTCTGAGCGTGATATGACAGTCTCTGGNTCNCGTAAGCAAAACTTGGCCCNGATAATAAGACNGAGGATTCCGATCCGAGCGACACTTTAACTGAATTTATGACCTTTTCTGACAACTCTTGTTGTTGCCGTCTTATATTATTATCTTTGCCCTTTTCGCTGCGAAGTGCATAATGCACAAATTCACATGATNCGAACTCGCTCTGTAAAATTGTTGCCAGAGCTCGCTGGAAGGCTGACAAATTGTTAGNTTTTGTGGAACTGATCAAAATTCGTACTGGACAGAAAATGTGGAAAACAAGCGTTGCAATATAACTCGCCAGATGATCTTTGCCTAGAGACAAGTNAATAGTTTTTACCTGAAGTTTTCGGCGATTAGATTGNTTAACTGATTTTCAGTTTTAATGCTTTTTAGGGCATNGTTTAACTTATGAAAAAGTCTAAGAANTTCTCAGAATTTTTCAAAATTCTCTCACCGCTTACCAGCGTTGATGGAGCATCAGCGAGACAAGGGTTACGACGATTGATGCTTCTGCGCGGGATAATTGTTGCCTTGGGGATTCCGGGGCTTATCGTTTTCCAAACCTTTACTCAACTATTTTTGCCAGCCAATCTTCAAGNTTGGTTGATCNNAGCTATTATAATNTCTGTTGGAATTGGNGTCTGGAGGCTTCAGTCATCGCACTTGATCAGTAATAACGAACTCTTTTGCCACTTGTTAGCAGATGCATCTATACTNGTNGTGGTTTTGGTTAANACTGGGGGTGCAAATAATCCCTTAATTTCTTACTTGCTCGTTCTCCTGGCTATCACTGCAACCATNCTGCCGCGCAAGTATGTAAACGCTTTTGCGCTAGCGAGCATCGTGGTCTACACGTCATTTTTGATCTTAGATTTACGAGTTGAGCAAGAACTTATGCTAGAGGGAACAGGCCACAATATGCAGCAACACCTGGTCGGCATGTGGGCCATATTTCTNGTAAGTGCTATCCTGATCGCACTTTCTGTTACGCAAATGGCCAATGCAATAAAAATTCGTGAAATCAACATCGCAAAATCTCGCGAGAATGAAATCAGGAATGAACAACTTGTTGCAATTGGTACTCTAGCTGCTGGCACGGCCCACGCCATTGGAACACCCCTTTCGACAATGGCTGTTTTATTAACGGAATTGGACAAATTTAATGAAGATCAACTCAAGGTTGAGAACATAAAAAGCGATATTTCGACATTAAAACAACAGGTTCTCCGATGCAGAAGCTCCCTTGCNCAGTTGACGCAATACTATAATAAAGACAAACCAGANACCCAAGAGAAAATAACAGTCCAAGATATTATTGATGATATAAAAGAGTATCTCATTACTGTGCACCCAANCTCGTATCTGGAGTTTGAAAATNGATGTCCAGTCCATACTAAATTGTTATCCAATTTGAGTCTCAGACATGCCCTTATCAATATTATCGAAAATGGCATCAAAGCAGCTTCNGAAAAGGTTTCTATTTGTTTTAAACTCCCTGAAACGACACCTACGAAAATTGAGATATCGGTAGTAGATGACGGACCAGGAATTCCAACCCAGGTAATGGAGAGCTTAGGAGAGCCATTTATTTCTACACGCCGTGAAAGTATGGGACTTGGAATATTCCTTGCTAACGCTTCAATTGCGCAATTAGGAGGTCAAATAGAAATGTTTAACCTCAAGCTTGGAGGAGCAAAAACTTTGATTAAACTTCCATTGCCCACCGATTAGCTTTATGAGTACGAAATTAAACAAAATTCTTATAGTGGAAGACGACGAAGTATTCGCCGAAACAATTACCAGAACTTTGAGTACTAGGGGNTATATATGTCGTCAGGCTCCAAACGTCGAAAAAGCACAGACGCTGATTCAAAGTGAGGCTCCTGACTATGCCATACTTGATTTGAATTTAAACGGCGAATCATCCTTNCAGTTAATTCCAATCCTTAGACTCATTTCTAGTCAAATGAGAATACTGGTNTTAACCGGCTATGCCAGTATCGCAACTGCAGTNGAAGCAATNAAACTAGGTGCGGATAATTACCTGGCTAAGCCCGCGGATACAGACGAAATACTCGCTGCGATGTTCGCTGATTTCNAAAAAAGCGATAGCAATTCAAATGAAGAACCAAAGCTTGAAACTATGTCAGTTCGCCGACTTGAGTGGGAGCACATTCAGCGGGTGCTGATGGAAAATGACGGAAACGTATCAGCTACAGCTCGACAACTAAATATGCATAGAAGAACCTTGCAACGAAAACTTCANAAGAAACCNGTTTCAAAATAAGGCACATTAATTACCAATTGAGGAGTTCTTTNCGCAACAAATCAAAGCAAAGACTGCAAGTATTGCGCTCAAAACTTCAGCCTTTAATAGATCCAACATCATCTGACTAGAAGCATCTTGTATAAATATTCCGTAACCCCTAACAANAGCCAGAAATCCATAACTTATNAGTAGAAATAATAAACCTGGGAACAGAAATTCTCTTGAGCNGGANGAAATAATCAAGAATAGGCCTATTGCTGACATAAGACCGAGATACATCGCTCTAAGCTCTGTAAAACCAACCTCTTCGCTTGGTAAAATTTCGAGTTTAGTGAACCAGCCCTCTGCGTCAGTTAAAAACAGATATCCCAAAATCAAATACAGTAGACCGTTAATAAATAAAAACAGATTAGGAAAATATCTCACTNCTAAATGCATTTTTTTTACCATTTTGGCTCTACCTGCGAGTCAATGGNGTCATGCCCAAGTGACGACCACCATCTACTATAATCGACTCACCTGTTACTACCTGAGGACCCACGATAAAATATAGAATAGAGTCAGCTACCGTCTCAGCGGTCGCTGTAACCCCAAGAGGAGCACCTTTTCTTGCAGCCTCATNCGCTTTGTTATAAACATCNTCGCCAAGACCTTCTTTTAGCCACTCTCCCTCAATGAANCCCGGGCAAACCACATTGACTCTNATAGAAGGACCCAGAACTCGGGCAAGGGACAGAGTCATTGTAATCATCGCGCCTTTCGAAGCTGCATAGGCAATAGAGCTCCCTACCCCTGCCACACCAGCGATAGAGGCAACGTTTACGATAGCACCNCCACTTTNCTGACTTTTCATTTGCTCTGAAACTGCNCGGACCATTTGATAAGCGCCNATGACATTGACTCCGTAAATCTTATGAAAATCCTCGGCCGATAATCCTTCTAAATTGGCATGATCAACAAATTTGGTAGTACCTGCGTTATTAACAAGCACNTCTATCCGGCCCCATTTTTNTANAGCTTCATTCGCAAGAGACTTACATTCATCGTCATTGGCAACATTAGCCTTGACTGTTAGAGTTTCTGCACCGTGCTTCTCGCATTCTGTNGCAACCGCATCCGCACCTGCAGAATTTGAGTTGTAATTAATAACCAAGTTACAACCCAGTGACGCGAGTAATTTAGCTGTAGCTGCCCCAACACCGCTGCTTGAACCTGTCACGATCGCGACTTTATTTTTTAAATCTTTCATATCTGTTTTATTCCCCATAGGCTACGTCTTAAAAGCGGAATTAGCACAAATACGCTGAATTACAGGTAATTTGTGTTAACCCGCAGTAAAACGGATTGCAAATACGATTTGTCCCGTTACAATGCGTAACGTTTTTACTATCTAGACCTAGCATTGTGAAGGAAAACAAGCTTGTACAGAAGTGAAAANTACTNTTTAAAACCAATTATCTACTCAGAACGTTAGTAATCGANAATGCGNTTTCTNTCCTCAGAGTTNAGATNNGTCTTTTGGGGTTNATAAAACAAACTAGGGGTTTTAATTGAATAAGCAGAAGTTATTGGCGCTATCTATTTTAGCTGCGGTCGTTGGTTGGATGGCGATACCAAGAGAACAGAATCTCGTTCAAAATGAAACAGCAGATAGTTCGNCTCTNAGAATTGAAATAAGCNCTGAGGGATCGTCNGGATCGGAAGACCCTGGNGCATTTGTNGTGCGAGCAAAACGAATATCCCCGGAAAGTTATGTGCGGCAAATTCGCGTTAGGGGNAGAACNCANGCTTTCAGGCATGTGGAAGTGCGNGCTGAAGAAGCCGGTCGAATAGTGAGAGAGCCTGTCGAGCGAGGATCCAGAGTCAAAGAAGGGGATGTACTTTGCGAAGTNGCGATTGACAATAGACAAGTCAATTTNAGTGAGGCTCTTAGCAGACTAGAGCAAGCCGAGTTTGAATACCTAGCAGCCCTTGATCTTCAAGAGCGGGGACTGCAATCCGATGTNATAGTTGCCCAACTCAAAGCNNCTCTTGAGTCTTCTAAAGCAGCTGTTGCGCGCGCCAAATTGGCAATAGAAAAAACTCAAATAGTAGCGCCCTTCGATGGCATCGTTGAAACGAGGACTGTAGAGCTAGGAGATCTTCTTAATATAGGCACAGTGTGCGCTTCTGTCTTAGATGATACCCCGATGCTTTTAATTGGCTTAGTGCCAGAGCAAGAGGTGAGAGGTCTTAACGTTGGTGCGCCAGTTACCGGCCAACTTCTCACTGGTGAAATAGTGCAAGGCACTGTGAGTTATATCGCAAGGGCAGCCGATGCAGTCTCGAGGAGCTACCGAATAGAAATTGAGGTTGACGAAAGGTATCGTGATTTAAGGGCAGGTATAACAGTCGAACTTTTGGTCGATTCTGAAAACATAAACGCCTACCGAATCCCGCCCTCCGCGCTTACTTTGGATGATAATGGCCAAGTTGGCGTCAAAGTGCTAAATCCACAAAACACGGTTGAGTTTTTTAACGTAGAAATAGCTGGCGATGAGACGAATCAGCTTGAGCCCGGCATATGGATTACTGGATTGTCAGGCAACATTACGCTAATAACAGTAGGTCAGGAAATCGTTTTCCCAGGCCAAACAGTCGACGCAAATTTTGATTGGGATAGCTAACGTAAGTCTAAACAAAAAAAATATTATGAAAAATTACATAGATGCTGCCATAGCAAGATCACGAACTACAATTAGCGTCTTTATCGTAACTCTGCTTGCGGGCCTTGCCTCCTACTTTTCTATCCCGATTGAAATGTATCCGGATGTCCAAGTACCGATGGTTGTGACGACAATAATCCATGAGGGTATCTCACCCGAGGATTCTGAACGCCTTCTGTCCAAACCCGCCGAATTGGAGTTGAAAACGATCGATGGAATAGTCGAGGTTACCTCATTCTCAAGTGAAGGTGCGGCTACGATCATGACGGAATTTGACATAGACTTTGAAACATCCGCTGCCTTGGCTGAGGTTAGAGAGGCCATCAACAGAGCNAAAGCTCGTTTTCCTCAGTCGACCGAGGAACCAATCATCCAGGAAATGTCAGCGGTCGCCTTACCCATAGTTCAGATTGCTTTGGGAGGCGATGGAGTTCCTGAAAGAACGTTACTTCGGATTGCAGAGGACCTCCAACGCGAAATAGAACTGATCCCTGACATTTTGGAAGCTCCCATGGTAGGTAATAGGGAGGAGTTACTTGAAGCGGTAATTAATCCGTCTAAGCTTGAAACATACGGAATACCGAATAGCTCCATCGTCCAAACAGTTACCAGCAACAACCGATTAATAGCTGCAGGCCAAGTTGACACCGGCCAAGGTAGTTTTTCGGTGAAAGTGCCTGGACTGATCGAAAATGCTGATGATTTATACAATCTACCACTAGCTGCNACAGAACAGGCAGTGCTCACTGTGTCAGATCTAGCGGATGTCAGAAGAACCTTTAAAGATGCAACAAGGTACTCATACTCAAACCACTCTCAGACAATTTCACTCAATGTGATGAAACGTAAAGGCGCAAACTTGGTGCGGGCGATGGAAGAGATCGACTCCATTGTCGAGCGTGCTAGGAGCAGTCTCCCTCCGGCAGTGTCCCTCTTCTATATTAATAATTCGGTGCCTATTGCTCTGGAACAAAATGCAGGCCTAACCGGCAATATGGCAACGGCCATGATCCTGGTCCTGGTGGTTGTTATTGCAACGGTAGGAGTTAGATCCGGCTTGCTGGTCACGTTAGCGGTACCATTCTCTTTTTTCTTTGCTTTCATAGTGATTAATTTCCTTGGTTTCACATACAACTTCATGGTGATATTTGGACTCTTATTAGGCCTTGGGATGCTGATTGACGGCGCGATCGTAATGGTTGAATACGCAGACAGGAAAATGAATGAAGGCCTAGACGGAAAAGCCGCATACAAAGCTGCGGTGCAGCGAATGTTTTGGCCAATCACCGCCTCAACAGCAACCACCCTAGCCGCATTTCTACCCATCATGTTTTGGCCAGGTGTGGCTGGTCAGTTTATGAGTTATTTACCTATTACGGTTTTTGCCGTTTTAATCGGGTCATTATTCTATGCGTTACTCTTTGCACCCGCCATAGGGGCTTTGGTTACAACTAAGCGACAANACNGATCGCAANTAAAGGNTGTCACTGAGGANCAACACTTNAACGAAACANCNGGCNTNACGAGAGNNTACGCATCCGTTCTCAATTTCGCCGTAAAGATCCCAATAACGATATTTGTTTTGAGCNTTGCAGTTTTNTGGGGAATAATNACNGCCTACGGCCGATGGGGNTCTGGNATCGAGTTTTATGTTTCACCCGAGCCTCTTCAAACTCAGGTACAAATTTTTGCNCGAGGAAATTTNTCGCCTGATGAACTCCGAGATATAGTGCTTGATGCGGANGATCGCGTTAAAGAAATTGGTTATTACAAAGGAATCGTAACCCAATCTGGNGCTGGCACCCAAATGGCTGGCTCGCAACAAGCTGCACCGGATTTGGTGGGAACTATTTTTATCGAATTAACTGACAGACGAACTCGAGATTTGGACGGTTTCGAAATCGAAAATCTTTACAGACGTGCAATATCAGAAATTCCTGGGGTCAGAGCGGAAGTTGCTACAATCGAGGAAGGACCTCCGGTTGGAAAGGAAATACAAGTTGAGCTATCTGGTGAAGACCTCACTCTCCTATTCGACGAAGCAGAAAGGATTCGCAATTTTATGGAGACCGAGATGACCGGTCTCATTGATATAGATGACACAGCGCCAATTCCTGGTATTGAGTGGGAAATGAATGTTGATCGAGCTCAGGCTGCTATGCTGGGAGCAAATATGACCGAAATTGGAGCTGCTATACAACTGTTAACTAATGGCATTTTCATGGGTGACTATCGTCCCGACGATAGTGAAGAAGAGGTTGATATAAGAGTAAGATATCCTGAGGAATATAGGGGGATCGATCAATTAGATACCGTTCGCATTAGCACACCGAATGGTCCTGTACCCATCAGCAGTTTTGTAACGCGAGAGGCGCGACAAAAAGTCAGTTCAATTCAGCGGGTAGACAGCAGTCGTATCGTTCTTGTTCGCGCAAACCCAGCCCCCGGAGTTGTAGCNGATAATAAACTNCAAGAGATAGANNCCTGGATCANCCAAAATCCNCCAGTGCAAGGNGTNAATTTCAAATTTAGNGGCGCAAACGAAGAGCAAGANNAGTCCGCTGAATTTCTTATTCAGGCGTTTGCTCTATCTATGGCACTGATGGGAATACTACTTGTCACTCAATTCAATAGTTATTANCAATCTTTATTAATTCTATCCTCGGTTCTTCTNTCAACATCTGGAGTCTTAGTTGGACTCCTTATTACCGGACAAACCTTCAGNGTGATGCTGACTGGAATCGGGATCGTTGCCCTTGCAGGNATAATAGTAAACAACAACATTGTACTNGTAGATACATTCAATGTTCTGCGCCATGAGCACCCTGATTGGTCATTGCGAGAAATTATTGTACAAACAGGAGTNCAAAGATTACGTCCTGTATTTCTGACAACATTNACAACAGGTTTTGGNTTATTACCCCTTGCTATGGGCATTTCCATAGATCTACTCGGAGCAGAAATCGAAATCGGAGGNCCTATAGCCTCGCAATGGGCTGGCCTTGCATCAACGATTGTCTTTGGACTATCGTTCGCTACAATTTTAACNCTGATAGTAACACCAGCCATGCTAGCATTACCTCAGAAGTTGAAAACAATCTTTTTGGGTGAGTCATCGATTATTCGCAAACACCANCCTAGTTTGAATAATTGATGTCTCTGCGAAACATTCCTTGTTGATTGTCAGCCATCAAATAATCATGTAACAATAGAGTTAATTGATTTGGGTTTGGGCAATGGGTCTTTTAGTCACCTTTTTCTTCGTTAGTATTTTTTTCTCTTTTCTTTGCTCTATTTTAGAGGCGGTCTTGTTGAGCATCACACCAGCATATGTAGGAATACAAGAGCAAGAAGANACATTAATTGCCAAAGATCTAGTTAAATTTAAAGAAGATATAGATAAACCTCTAGCAGCAATNCTCACCTTAAATACTATTGCACANACCGTCGGNGCNATTGGNGTTGGATCACANGCATCAACAATTTTTGGGTCAAATTCGCTANCTGTATTTGGCTTTACGCTTATTAGTTNNGAGGCGTTAATAGCTGGCTTTATGACGCTGGCTATCCTAATTTTATCTGAGGTAATACCTAAAACAATCGGAGCCAATAATTGGGAAAAACT
>PBXX01000046.1 GCA_002727755.1 Gammaproteobacteria bacterium
ATGTAACGCAAACTTATCATCATTTTTTAGAGAAGTAAAGGTTACATAATTAACGAAATGATACCCGGGCAAGGGTGGTTAAATTTTATGATTTTTCAAAAGTTGGATATGGAGATTAAAAGCTGGTTGTTATGGGACTGAACTTATAACCACCCTAAATCCGATTGTCTTGCTGCGAACACCCGGATCCACCGCTCCTCGCACGGCTGCTCGGACGTTGTTAATACTGTCCGCAAAAGATCCGCCACGCATGACCCAAAGTGCGTCCTCAGATAAGTTATCAAGGTCATCCGCAGGGTCATAGGGATAATCTTGCAGGGGACTTCGAGTGAATTCCCACACATTGCCAGCCATGTCCGAGAGACCATAAGCACATTCATCACAAGGCTTTGATCCAACGGAGAAGACTTCGGTAGCGTTAAAATTGGCGAAATCAGAGGTAGGCTGAGAACCCCACGGAAAGATTCTTCCGTCCGTGCTGCGTGCAGCTTTTTCCCACTCTGCCTCTGACGGAAGGGTCACCCGACCCCCTCCCTCAAACATGGCTTTAATTCTCTCGGGTGTGTGAGGAGAAGATCGTAGTTTTGAGTCGAGCCAGCTTGCGTACCCAACAGCATCAGACCAAGTGACATTATATGCAGCAAGGTCAGGCGAGCCCAACAAGTTCATCTGCCCGATATCAAGACCAATCTCGTCCGCATAGACACTAAACTGCGCTATCGTAGTTTCATACCGACTGATGAAGAAAGATGGCAGATATACTTCTCCTTGTCTTTGGCGACTCGACCATCGCTCATTTTCGTAAGCTAATCGGTCCAACCGCGGATTACTCCCCATTAGGAACTCACCGGCCTCCACTTCTACAAACCCCAAAAGAGGCAGGTTCGGTAGACGCAACTCGTTTGGCAAAGAAGCACTAAAATTATTTAATTTGGATNGCTCAGTCAGATCTGTTAACGCTCTGTCGTNGCCTTCGATTGACATCCATATGGCAACGAATACGATGATCGCNCTCATCACAAAAAAGCCAACTGTGCGACCTGGTACGTTANTTTCATGNTGAGAAGATTTCAAATCTTCTTCACTCATTAGATATTTCGTGGTGACTCACAAGCAAAATCCCAACTATGACTACAAGCTCTCTCATAAAGATCTTCGAGCGGTTCATCCATTAAGTTCCGACCACCTTCACGCAAAAGCAATCTTAAGTCGAGTTCATGAGGGTCGTCACTGAGGACTAAGTCAGAATGCAGCAGATTAAGGCAGGCAGCTTTGAATTTTAGTTCGCATGCTCGCTGGAAATATGTGCGTGCNCGAACACTGTCTAGTCCAACAACATTCCCACTTCGGTATTTGATACCAAGTTCATTGCAAGCCCAAGCTGCGTTATCTGAGCAGTATGTGTTTTCTAATTGCAGTAGACGATCACAGCNATTAGTCAGACCTTCGACACAAGCCTGCTGCCAGAAGGGCAGGCTGTCCCCGGTGTGCTGTCCATCTGTTTTCCCTAGCACAGACATGGATCCGAAGATTACNACCCATGCAATCATATGGGCAAGNTTCGCGCGACCGCTCATCCAGTTTTGTTTCCANACATTCAACACGTTCTCGGACTGGACGGATCGTACTANTTTATCAATAGCTATCACGCTGAGATTTAAAATGGGTACACACAATAGTTTGTCATAAAAGGTCGGNGCTCCNAGTGCACCAAGCAGGGTATAGAGTACAAATACTCCGCAACCGTAAAACACTCCAAATATCAACTTGCCCAATGCCGTGCGCGGAGATGTAGANGGATCGGTAACGAGCAAATGAAGACCCAAAAAAACCGCGGCTGGAATTTCAGAATCAAGGAAATAAGGCACACCAGCAAACGCGCTGTAGAGAGTACTTAACACAAACAAAGAGATAGCCGCCATCCCAGCGACTAGGGTAATCGAGAAGAAATACATTACCACCAAGCCAATCAGAAATAGGAAGGTATATATGTTTGGCGCCAGCGTTAGAGTTGAAGCAATTTCTTGCCCCCAAGTTAAATGAGTAGTGTTCGTCAAAATCAGCACTAGGGAAAATAATCCAAGTGCGAACGCGGAGGGATTGAAAATGTGCATACTGCGGCCCTCCCTGTTCCACCGTATGTACTCCTTACCCATAAAGCCTAATGCAATCATCAAAAACTGCATATAGAACCAATCATCTCGGAACCAGAGGAAGAGATTTACGCTGAAAATGATCGGTATTGGCCCAAAACCTAAAATATATTTTTGATGTCGTGACCAAGATAGAAGTATGCCAAAGGCATAAGCAAATATAATTTGTCCCAACATTAAGAGAGCATGATCATAGACAGGCCTTAAGCCTGATCCCGGAATCAACTCCCAATGGTAACCCCAATAAGCGTAGACACTGAACTGAACACAGGCTTGAATGTAATGCTGAGGCCTCAAAGCAATTTCGAACGAATAGGTGTCTCTCTCTGCTCGNCCTCTGGACAATAAAAAGGTCAACCAAAGNCCGAGAAAAACTGCCGCAGCGACAAAAGACCAGATTAGGGTATCGTTGGNTTGAATCCTGGGCNTNAGCGCTAAAANAGCTAACCCNACTATCAGAAATNCTGGAAGCCGCAAATCGCTCCCGAGAAAGTCGGGACTCATCGCAAATGAGCNAGAGCTTGAGTTACTTTTGAATGTGNCGTGNTTTTTACTTTTTTGCCTAGCTTTGGAGGCCATACCTGAACCATTTCAACTACTTCTGAGGGATNAGACAGNATAAACCACCGGCGGATTCATTTCAATTTAGTATCTCAGACGAAGTGCGCAATCCCCGCTAAACATGGGGCTTTATCGTGAAATTGAAACAATTGGTGACTAATTTCCGCTTGAAAAGTTCTATGTTTCTGCGTACTTTGGGACGTTGACAATTTTTTCGACCACATTCGAACGAGATCTGGAGGTTCCGATGGTAAAAAGAGCCCTAACTAGAGTTTCTTTGGCCTTAACAAGCATGTTGCTAGCAACTATGGCATTTGGTCAAACAGACGACTATCCTAAAACTGAGTTTGGTCATCCTGACCTTCAAGGTACATATACTTTCAGGACTATTACCCCTCTTAATAGGCCAAGAGAACTGGAGCATCTGGAAACTCTCACCCCAGAGCAAGCTGCTGAATGGGAACAATTTGAACTCAGACGCCAAAACAGAGACCTAATTATCGATTCGGTCGGGGGTGCTGGCTACCCACCTGGTGTAATTTCCTACAACAATTTCTGGTACGAACGAGGGGAAAACACCGTAGCGGACCGCAGAACCAGTTTAATTTATGACCCCCCCAACGGGAGAATGCCCCAAGTGAACGCTGCAGGCCGAGAGCGTCGCGCGGCATATGGCCAAATGGTATTCGAAAGTGCCGGTCCTGAAGGACGCACGACGGTAGACCGATGCCTTGTTGGATTCGTAGCAGGTCCACCAATGATTCCTGGCTCTTACAATAACAATATGCAGATCGTACAAACTAAAGATCAAGTTATGATTTTAAATGAGATGGTGCACTCGGCTAGAATCATCCGATTAGATAGTGAGCACAACACCAAACAACTCAAGTGGGAAGGAGACTCTGTCGGTTATTGGGAAGGCGATACGCTTGTGATCCATACTGAAAATTGGTATCACGACTACAATTTGCGAGGTATGTCCAAACAAGCTGTAGTGGAAGAGCGAATAAAGCGCATTGATGACACTACTTTGGAGTATGACTTTACAGTCAATGATCCTCTTTCTTGGGACGAACCTTGGTCGGCCAAGTTCCCTCTTCGAGAATCAGCCGATCCCATTTACGAATACGCTTGTCATGAGGGCAACCACGGTCTAGTGGGCATCCTCGCAGGTTGGAGGTATCAAGAGTCTTTAGGTAACAATGGAGATGGAACCCCAAAGTCAGCGACAGGTGTGGTTGAGACTGAAGAAAACTAAATCGTAGTCTCTAATAGAACGAAGAGGCCAGCATGAGAAATCTGCTGGCCTTTTTTTTAAACCGTCATTCACGTTCAGAGAATTTTTTATTATATATGTTGAATTATAAATCTATATCATTGCTTCTATTGATTGCCATTTTCTTAAGGCCAAGCGCCGGTGAAGTGAATTCCATATATATTTCTTCAAAGCTAGATCCTAACGCCATAATTATTACTCAGGTGGATATCGTGTTTGTTTATGACCAAGATATTCTAGAGAAATTCCCATCAACAAAAACTGCTTGGTATTCTAATCAGAGACGTTTTATTTCTGAGGCAGGTGACAAGATTGATTTGGTCAGTGTCTTCATCCCTCAAGGGTTTGATTCGCAGTCGGTAAGCTTACCTCAGAGAGGCAATGATGCCCTCAAGACGTTTGTCTTTGCCCAACACGACGATTCGGAAGCACCTCCGATAGATATTTCTACTTTTGAGCGGGTGCGTATAGAAATCGACGAATTTGGAATACTCGTCTCCCGCCAAAATTAATTTTTTACCCAGAGAAGATGAAATTAAAGTAAGTATTACTCAAAAGTCCAATGAATCTAATTTCTAACCCTACAGATTTGAGAGAATCTCATTAAAAGTAGGGCTAGGCCTCATTGCATTAGAAGCCAAATCCGGATCAGGCCTGTAGTAACCGCCAACATCGACAGTAACTCCTTGCGCCGAATTTAGTTCCTCAATAATTTTACCCTCCGCCTGTCGTAACGCGACCGCTACCCCTTCGAATCTTATTTTTAACTCCTCGTCCGTGTTTTGCTCTGCAAGAGCTTCTGCCCAGAACAAAGCGAGGTAGAAATGAGAACCACGATTATCTAACTCGTTTACCTTTCTAGACGGAGATTTATTCTGATTTAAGAATTCTCCAGTAGCCTTGTCGAGAGTTTCTGCTAAAACTGCTGCCCTCGGCATATCAGCGCGATTCGCCAAATGTTCCAAGGAAGCGGCTAATGCTAGGAATTCCCCCAAAGAGTCCCAACGCAGATGATTTTCCTTCTCGAACTGCTGAACGTGCTTGGGGGCTGAGCCTCCAGCACCCGTTTCAAAAAGACCACCACCATTCATTAGAGGCACAATCGAAAGCATTTTTGCACTGGTTCCCAATTCAAGAATTGGGAAAAGATCGGTTAGATAGTCTCTCAACACATTCCCTGTAGCTGAGATGGTATCTTTACCATCCTTAATTCTTTCTAAAGAAAATCTTGTCGCCTCGGCAGGTGATTTAACATGAATATCTAATCCTTCAGTATCAAAATCTGGAAGGTACTGATTAAGCTTTTTAATTAACTCAGAGTCGTGCGCACGATCAGCATTCAGCCAGAAGACAACTGGTGTTTGAGAAATTCGTGATCTGTTAACCGCGAGTTTTATCCAGTCTTGGATTGGCTCATCCTTTACCTGGCACATTCTCCAAATATCTCCCGTTTTGACAGAATGTTTTAGCAGCGCCGCTCCCTCTGTATTAATAACGCTGATTGTCCCGTCTGTTGTAACTTCGAAAGTTTTATCATGGGAGCCATACTCCTCGGCTTTCTGCGCCATCAAACCGACATTCGGCACACTGCCCATCGTTACTGGATCGAATGCCCCATTTGTTTTACAGAAATCAATTACCTCCTGATAAACCCCGGCATAACAACGGTCTGGGATCACAGCTTTCATGTCGCGTAAATTACCGTCAGGGCCCCACATTTGACCAGAGGTCCTCAGCGCCGCAGGCATTGACGCGTCAATTATCACATCGCTGGGAACATGCAGGTTAGTTATCCCTTTGTCGGAGTCGACCATCGCCATCTCCGGGCGATTTTCGTAACAGCGTAGCAGATCGACCTCGATAGCCTCTCTCTCTGAATCTGGCAAATTTTCTATCTTGGAATAAACATCTCCGACTCCATTGTTAGGATCAACACCAAGCTCCATGAATTGCTGCTCGTATTTTGAAAATACGTCTTTAAAAAACACTTTTACTGCATGCCCAAAAATTATTGGGTCAGATACTTTCATCATTGTCGCTTTCAAATGCAGAGAGAACAGAATATTTCTTTCCCTTGAATCTTCAATTTCTTGCTCAAGGAAACTCTGTAAACTATCTTTGCTCATAAAAGCAGCATCAATAATTTCACCTTCTTCTAAAGCGATGTCTTTTTTTAATACTGTTTCATTTCCATTGAGATCTATATGGACAATCCTTGCAATGGTTTCATGAGAAATTGTTGTTGACTGCTCACTTTCATAAAAGTCGCCCGACTGCATACTAGCGACATGCGATTTGCTGTCAGCTGACCATTTCCCCATAGAGTGTGGATTTGCTCTTGCATACTCTTTAACTGATGCTGGTGCTCTGCGGTCAGAGTTCCCCTCTCGCAAGACAGGATTAACGGCACTGCCCTTGACTCGGTCGTAACGTCCTTTTACTTCCCGCTCTTCATCATTATTTGGCTCTTCCGGATAATCCGGCAAGGAGTAACCCTTATCCTGAAGTTCTTTAATTGCGGCTTTCATTTGCGGGATGGAAGCCGAAATATTTGGCAACTTTATAATGTTCGCCATCTCATCTTGTGTCAGCTCTCCTAACTCAGCCAAAGCATCTGACTGTTTCTGCGAATCATTAAGAAACTCAGGGAAATTAGCTATTATACGACCAGATAAAGAAATGTCCCTTGTCTCGACCTCTATGCCCGATCCTGCCGTAAACGATTTGATTATTGGAAGAAGCGAATAAGTAGCGAGCGCCGGTGCTTCGTCAGTATCGGTATAGATTATCTTAGCTTTCTTATCAGACATTTTTATTCCTTTCAGGATACCAGTTTTCTAGCCCTGCTTAGAGCTCAAATTCGATCTTAATTACATCGATTGCTTTTAGAGTAAAAAAAAGGCGAGTATTATAGCAGCGAGATACTTAACGTAAAGTAGTGGGTCTAGTTTAACTCTTAAATTCACCATTCTATCCAGCTTTGAGTGGCAAGTAGGCAATGAAAATTCAGACAAAAATAGAGGGGTTTATAATACGTGATGCAGATAAGAAAGACTGTGGGCTGATCTTATCTTTTATCAAAGAACTAGCTGACTATGAAAAGCTACTCCACGAGGTTGAAGCTACTGAGGAAACTCTTGCTCACAGTTTGTTTTCAGCTGAGCCTTGTGCGAAAGCGATTATTGGCGAATTCGAGGGTCAGCCTGTTGGCTATGCATTGTTCTTCACTAATTTTTCCACTTTTACAGGACGCCCCGGGATTTATTTAGAAGATCTGTACGTAAGCCCCAACATGCGTGGTAAAGGATTCGGAAAAAGTTTGCTCGCTTACCTTGCAAAACTCGCCCAAGAGAAAAACTACACAAGGGTTGAATGGTCAGTTCTTGATTGGAACGAACCCTCTATTCAGTTTTATCGCTCAATAGGTGCAATTCCCATGGATGGATGGACAGTTCAGAGGTTACATGGACAGGCACTAGAAAATTTTGCGAAGGAATTCGAATAGATAAGGAGCAGAACTTTTATGAGTCGCATCGTATTTGTAAATGGCAAATTCGTTAAAGAGCAAGAAGCGGTCATTTCAATCTTTGATCGCGGATTCATATTTGGTGATGGGATTTACGAAGTGGTCCCAGTAATTCGTGGAAAAATTATCGACAGAGATTATTTCCTAGAAAGACTTGAAAGATCACTATTCGAGTTATCAATTCCATGGCCTTGCTCAGAGCAAGAATATATACAAATGATGAATGCCTTGATTGAAAAGAATGAGTTAAAGGAAGGCATAGTTTACTCTCAAGTGACTCGTGGGCCGGCAGAAAGGGACTTCCCGTTTCCAGAATCTGTACAACCTGGGATCGTAGCTTTCACCTCGCAAATGGAAATCTTGGATAACCCTGACTTTGAGACTGGAATAGCTGTTACCACCACTCCCGATTTAAGATGGAAACGAAGAGACATAAAATCCATTAATTTGTTAGGACAAGTGTTAGCTAAGCAGGACGCGATAACTCAAAATAGTAAAGAAGCTTGGATGGTTGAAAACGGACAAGTCACCGAGGGCGCGTCGTCTTCAGCTTATATAGTAAAAAATGATGTACTTGTCACGCGAAGCCTCTCAAACGCAATACTGCCGGGCATTCGTCGGCGGACAATTTTAGAGCTCGCAGAGAGAGCGAAAATTACGGTGGAGGAGAGAACATTTTCAGTTGCGGAGGCAAAAGCAGCGGATGAAGCCCTTATCAGCAGCGCTACTACTATGGTGCTTGGGGTAGTTTCCATAGATGGCTGCTTGATTGGCGATGGAACTCCTGGTCCGATAACAAGGAAACTAAGGGGGTTATACCAAGATCGAATTCTGCAAGAGGCGTTGCATTAAACGCGCTTTATCGAAAAAGAAAGCACACTATCGATTTCTTCGAAATCACCCATAACCATTAACAATCTATCAAGGCCCAAAGCTACGCCTGACCCTTTCGGTATNCCTGCAGAAAGTGCTGCAAAAAACCTTTCATCTATGGGTATTTCAGGTAAGCCTTTTTTTGAACGCTCGATGTTATCGGATGTAAGTCTTCTCAGCTGTTCAACAGGATCAGTGAGTTCAAAATAACCATTAGCAATTTCTNTACCCTTGCAATAGAGTTCGAAGCGTTTTGCTATTTGGTTACCATGATCATCNATTTCTATAGTAGCCATAGCNGCTTGGCATTCCGGATANTCATAGAGAAAACAAAATTCNGGCAAATTAGGTTCAACGACCTCTGACATTACCAAATCGAGATACTCTGTAAAACGGAGGTCTTTAGACCCAATATCCAGATGAGTGTGCGCAGCCTTTTGAATTTCGTCTAGAGAACACTCATGAGGATTTAAGCCGATTTTTTCTTCAAAAACTTCCTGGTAGCTANATCTTAAGATCTTACCGCAGCNAACTACAGTTTGGACATATTCCTCAACCTCATTCATTAAGTTTTCCATACTAAATGAGGGACGATACCATTCCACGATTGTGAATTCCGGGTTATGCAGAGATGTCACCGGATCATCTCTAAATGCCTTGCAAATTTGGTATATTGGACCGACACCCATTGCTAGTAGACGTTTCATTTGCAATTCGGGTGAGGTTTGCAAATAAAGTTCTCCACAATTCGATACTGATCCCAAGCCAGCTTTTATAGAGTTAAGATAGACATCAGTAGTTCCGAAACGCGACAAGGTTGAGGTCTCGACTTCCAAGACGCCCTTGTTTGTAAAAAATTCTCTAGTACTTGCAAGTAACTTAGCTCGAAGTCTCAGCGTCGACAGGGAAGCACCAGGTTGCCAGTCATCCATGACTAAATCTATTTATTAACTCGATTTTGATATTCTCCAGTGCGGGTATCGACTCGTAAGACATCTCCAATATTCACAAACAATGGGACCTTAACGACTGCGCCCGAAGATAAGGTGGCTGGCTTCGTTCCGCCTTGCGCGGTATCTCCTTTCAATCCAGGATCTGTTTCTACAACTTCCATTTCGACAAAATTGGGTGCAGTTACTGAAATAGGAGAATCATTCCATAGAATTACTTGATAAGTATCTTGCTCCTTTAACCAATTTATTGCCTCTCTAATGGCATTAGAATCCGCTGCAACTTGNTCGTAGCTATCATCGGTCTTCATGAAATGCCAAAATTCACCATCGCTGTAGAGATATTCCATATCTGTTTCCATAACATCTGCGGCCTCAATAGACTCTCCGGACTTGTAGGTCCGCTCCCATACTCGACTATTNAGTAAATTCCTAAACTTCACCCTGTTAAATGCCTGACCCTTACCAGGCTTAACGACTTCATTTTCTAGAATAGAACAGGGCTCATNGTCTACGAGCACTTTCAAACCAGACTTAAATTCATTTGTAGAGTAGGTTGCCATATTTTTCTCACAAGTATTTAGCTAAGGGTCAAATTAAATTCTGTCAGGAAACCTAAATCTTGCTACTATTAAGTNACAAAATCTAGTAACAATTTTTTCAATGACCCATAAAGCTCTTAGAATAATTCCTNCAGTCAAGTCAGAGGATTGGAAAGAGATATTATCCGATCTCTTAACNGACCCNGAGGAATTGCTGAATATTCTCCNNCTTGANATTAGCAANAAACCACCAAGTCTATCCGCTCTTANNCAATTCCCTCTCAAAGTNCCTCGCCCATTCGTTGACGCTATGGAGNGGGAAAACTGGAGCGATCCCCTATTACTTCAAATTTGGCCTTCCAAAGAAGAAGAAATGACTCCTTCGTCATTTTCAAAAGACCCTCTCCAAGAATATAAGTTTAACCCAGTTGCGGGGCTTCTGCATAAATATCAANCAAGAGTGCTACTTACGGCTGCACCTCATTGTGCAGTCCACTGCCGATATTGTTTTAGAAGGCACTTTGATTATCTNTCCAACACCCCCAGTCGGAAAGATTGGNGAGACACTTTAGATTATATAAAGAATGATCAAACCATAAAAGAAGTGATACTCAGCGGAGGGGATCCCCTAGGAATTTCAGATAGACAGTTGCTCTGGTTAATACGAGAACTTGAATCGATAGACCACCTCGATATTCTCCGAATTCATTCGAGAATTCCAATCGTTTTGCCTCAAAGAATAACCCCTGAATTGATTACTATCTTAGATCAGACAAGGTTTGATGTAGTAATGGTGGTTCATTGTAATCATAGCCAGGAAATTTCAGAAAATGTTAAAAACGNACTTATGACAATACAAAGGAGCAGTGTCACGTTGCTCAATCAATCTGTCATTCTAGCCGGCATTAATGATGACACTAAGATTTTAAAAGAGTTAAGTCATACCCTTTTTTCGCATGGNGCCTTACCTTATTACATTCACCTGCCTGATAAAGTAGCTGGTACGGCGCATTTTTCGGTNAAGACGGACAAAGCTATACAGATCATAGACTCTTTAAAAAAGGAATTACCGGGATATCTAGTTCCACGCTTAGTTCAGGAAAAGCCTGGTGAATCATCGAAGATCCGACTCGTCTAATTAAGTCACTGACGATATGGTAAGCTAACAGGCTTCAAAGAAGCAAAGAGAAAGTCAATGGGGATACAGGGGGAGACAGGAATACAACAACAGGAGCAAAAACAGAGAACTCCTGATGAGAAGAATAGGTATCCACAAGTCTCACGAAAATTTTCGCTATTGGTATGTTGCCTTTTANTTTTAACGATGACTATATTTTGGCTTCTCACTACATACAATTCGCGAAATATTCTTCGTCAACAAGCCGATATTCTCGGACAAAATTTAGCTAACCAGACAGCCGCTCAAGTTACTGAAGTCATGTTAGAGAACGACCTTATCAGCATAAATGTCATGCTGAACAGTCTTATTGATAATTCAACAATAGCCGAAATTACTGTAACTAACGTTAATGATGAAATAATAGCCAGAACAATTAACGAAGCGTCCGAAGTTAGCGGTAAATTTCCTCTTTCAATATCTTTGGCAATGTTAATTACTGAATATACAGCTCCCATCTCGATTGCGGATTCTATAATTGGTTATGTGACTCTAGACTTAAACGTGAGCTACATAGAGGCTAGCTTAGTTGATAACTTGGTGCTTATCGTAGTAGCAACCCTACTCCTGCTTACAGTAGCGATAGCGATTACTAGTCTCTATTATAAAAACCTTATCAGTTTTCCAGTAAATTTATTGTCTTTTTATTTGGGAAAAATAAGAGATGGTGAAGTCGAAACTTGCCCTGTCCCAAGAGACGATAATGAACTCAGTAGCGCTATAAGACAGTTCAATGCCACTGCAGAATTCCTTGCGCAGAACACTTTCTTAAAGAACATAAACGTACGGCAGCCAGAGGCAGTAGCCCATAAAAACGCAGATACTTTGGGTCTGGAAGATACTACTATCCTGCTTATTACGATGAGTAACTTTCAATATTTGGCATCAACTTTAACCAACGAAAATCTTGCCGCAATGCTTAATAAATACTACTTCTATAGCGGGAAGATCAGCCAACTATATAACGGCAAGGTATGTTTTTGTTCTGAGGATGAAGTTTTAATCAATTTCAGTAGAGTAGAAGAATCAGAGGAGCAAGCTTTTTATGCTGTCTGCAGTGCACAGTTATTCTTACAATTATTTACTGAAATCAATCGTAAAAATAAAGAAATTAGTCAATCTAAATTTAGATTGGTTATTCACAGCGGAAATTCATTAAGCACTCTTTATTCCCCAATAACTCAAAAAATGGACAACTTATCTGGCGAGACTCTTGATATTGCTAAAACGATTTCCAAAGAGTGTCCAAGTAATTCAATTCTTATAAGTGAGCCAGCACTCATGAATGCAGGATATGGCACTAGAGTGGAAGCCACGGAGTATGGATCATTGAATGAAAGCGGGAGTTTAAACTATTTCATAACCCACTACGCAATGTCGGAGTACAAATTTCTTCTCCAAAAACAAACTGCTCAGCTATTGAAATTATTCGACAAATAAGAAAATCCCTGACTTCATTTATTCAGCCACTTCAATCCTATCGACATTCTGAAACCCTCGTGGCAGCTTATTCCCACGCCGCCCCCGCTCACCACGGTAATGATCAAGATCAGACGGCCTTAAATTATGATGACGGCGTCCTGCATAAATAGTCAAAACACTTTCAGAAGATAAGACAGTCATGGCTGAGACGAATTCGACTCGCTCTGCAACCCTCTTGGCAGGAATATTGATTATTTTGTTTCCTTTGCCTTTTGATAGCCTAGGCAGTTCGGAAATAGGGAATATCAACATTCTACCTTCATTACTAACAGAGACAACCCAATCGTTTTTGTAGTCATGAACTAACAGCGCGGTCAACAGTTTCGAACCTTTAGGACAACGCAGGATGGTCTTGCCAGATTTTTTATTACTTATC
This sequence comes from Gammaproteobacteria bacterium, assembly GCA_002727755.1. GTDB lineage: Bacteria > Pseudomonadota > Gammaproteobacteria > Pseudomonadales > Pseudohongiellaceae > UBA9145. The sequence goes on from PBXX01000046.1 coordinate 12,917, forward strand.
AGATCTTTTAATTGGCAAACAAACCCATATCCAGCATCACTTGCAACAAGAACATCCGCCTGCTCATCTCCGATCACTACTCCCTCAAATGTTGCGCCTGAAGGAGGCGCTATTCGGCCTGATATAGGTTCTCCTTGGCCCCTTGCTGATGGCAAGGTGTGGGCTAGCAAAGAATAGGATCGCCCTGTAGAGTCTAGAAAAATAGATTGTTGATTACTTTTACCTTGGGACGAGGCTTTAAAGCTATCACCAGATTTATACTGCAGTGTAGCCGGGTCAAGATCATGACCCTTTGCAGCCCTTATCCATCCACGCTCTGACAACACGACTGTAACCGGTTCAGTTGAGAGTAATTCAGTCTCGCTAAATGCTCTNGCGTCCTCCCTCTCTTTAAATACTGTGCGTCTTTTATCTCCGAATTGTTTTGCGTCATCCTTGATTTCTTTTTTAATCAGGGTCTTTAGTCGAGCCGAGGATTCAAGGATTTGCTCTATCTTTTTTCGTTCGGTATTTAATTCTTTTTGCTCAGCCTTGATTTTCATTTCTTCTAACTTGGCTAGTTGTCTGAGTCTCAGATTTAAAATAGCTTCAGCTTGAAAATCGGTTATTTTAAACTTCTTTATTAATACCGGCTTTGGTTTGTCTTCCTCTCTAATTATTTTAATTACTTCATCAATATTAAGAAAAGCGATTAGCAATCCATCAAGAATATGGAGTCGATCAAGTAGTTGTTTTAAGCGATGCTCTAGTCTTCTCTTAACTGTTGCTGTTCTAAACTTTAGCCATTCTTTTAGGAGCGAGACGATATCTTTAACTTGTGGTCTTTTATCGATACCTATTACGTTGAAATTAACTCTGTGATTTTTTTCAAGGTCTGTTGTTGCAAATAGGTGTGACATCAGTGTTTCTTTATTAACCCGATTAGATTTTGGCACAATTATAATTCTTGTTGGATTTTCATGATCTGATTCGTCGCGAATATCGACNACCATAGGGAGTTTTTTCTTTTGCATTTGCGATGCAATTTGTTCCAAGACTTTTGCCCCGGAAACTTGGTATGGTAATGAGTTTATTACGATGTCCCCATTNTCTGAAACATAGGTCGCTCTGCTTTTAAGAGAACCTTTGCCAGTTTTGTAGATCTCGATAATGTCATCTTTGGGCGTCACGAGTTCAGCCTCTGTCGGAAAGTCAGGGCCTTTTATTATTCTGCAGATTTCATCGATAGAAGACTTCGGCTTGTCAAGGAGGTGCACACACGCGTTTGCTACCTCTTCAAGATTGTGAGGCGGTATGTCAGTCGCCATGCCAACCGCTATTCCACTGCCACCGTTAAGCAGTACATTCGGTAATCGAGCAGGAAGTATCTCTGGCTCCTCTAGTGTTCCATCAAAATTGGGCCGCCAATCAACCGTGCCTTGGCCAAGTTCATTGAGTAACAGTTCAGCATATTTTTGCAAACGTGATTCGGTATAGCGCATCGCCGCAAATGATTTGGGATCATCCTGTGAACCCCAATTTCCCTGACCATCAACTAGAGGATATCGATATGCAAACCATTGAGCCATCAAAACCATAGCCTCATAACAAGCAGAATCACCATGGGGGTGAAATTTACCGATCACATCGCCGATGGTTCTTGCAGATTTTTTAAACTTAGCAGCCTGCTTTAAACCTAGTTCTGACATTGCGTAAATGATTCGCCTTTGTACTGGTTTTAATCCATCACCAATATTTGGCAAAGCCCGATCATTTATCACATACATTGAATAATTAAGATATGCTTGCTCGGTGTAATTCTTCAAAGCAATCTGTTCAACGCCGTCAGCATTAATTGTTATATTCTCATTCATAACTTTATATATGTTCTCTATTCAGCATAATCAGCGAGATTGCCTTTTTTCTCTAGCCAGTGTTTCCTATCATGGGCTCTACTTTTTGCTAAAAGCCTATCCATTAATTCAAAAGTCCCTGACTTTTTCCCAGATTCCAAATTAGACTCAAGTGTTAATTGCACTAAACGTCTTGTATCAGGCGCCATAGTCGTTTCTCTCAACTGCATTGGATTCATTTCTCCCAGGCCCTTGAATCTCTGAACATTAACTTTTCCTGTTTTTTTCTCTGCGGCAATGCTATCTAAAATCCCTTTCTTTTCATCTTCATCCAAAGCGTAAAAGACTTCTTTTCCAACATCGATGCGAAAAAGCGGTGGCATTGCAACATATACAAATCCTCCCTCGACTACCCTCCTAAAATGCCTAACAAACAAAGCACATAAGAGTGTGGCTATATGTAAGCCATCAGAGTCAGCATCGGCTAATATACAAATCTTGCCGTATCGCAAGCCATCAATATTTGTTGAGCCTGGGTCGACACCCAGAGCTACAGCTATATCGTGTACGGTTTGTGAGGCTAGTATCTCTGCAGACTCGATCTCCCAGGTATTCATTATCTTGCCCCTTAACGGCATGATTGCCTGAAATTCTCGTTCTCGTGCTTGCTTCGCGGAACCTCCAGCAGAATCTCCTTCCACCAAGAAAAGTTCACCAGCCATTACATCTTCTGTTGAGCAATCAGCTAATTTCCCTGGCAGCGCTGGTCCAGACGTAATTTTTTTTCGTGCGACTTTTTTACTTTCTCTGAGCCTTGTTTGAGCATTCCTAATGCACTGTTCCGCAATAGCCTCGGCTTCTGTTGTATGCTGATTGAGCCAAAGACTAAAACTGTCCTTTACTACGCCAGCCACAAAGACACTGCATTGCCTGGATGAGAGCCTCTCTTTTGTCTGTCCAGAAAATTGAGGGTCTTGTAGTTTTGAAGACAACACGTAACTGAGATTTTCCCAAACGTCATCAGCGGAAATTTTTATGCCTCGGGGGAGTAAATTTCTAAACTCGCAAAACTCCCTGATAGACTCGAGCAGGCCTGTCCTAAGGCCACTGATATGTGTGCCACCCATTGGGGTCGGTATAAGATTCACATAGCTTTCCGTAATCGCCTCTCCGCCTTCTGGCAACCACTGTATCGCCCAGTCAACAGCCTCGTCATTCCCCTGAATTGACCCCGTAAACGGAGTTATAGGCAGAGTTTCATAGCCATGATTTCCCTGAATTAAGTAGTCAACTAACCCATCTTCGTAGAACCATTCTTCGCTTTGCGATTTAGCTTTGGTGACACTATTATCTATAAATGCCACAGTCAAACCTGGGCATAGTACCGCTTTTGCTCTCAGTAAATGCTTGAGTTTTGAAACTGAAATTTTGACAGAATCAAAATACTGACCATCGGGTAGAAAGCGAACTGTTGTTCCCGTATTTCGTTTACCAACTTTCTTTATAACTTTAAGCTCAGACGCTTTATCTCCATTCTTAAACTTCATCGAGTAGACATTGCTATTTCTTTTAACCTCAACTTCAAGAAACTTCGATAGCGCATTGACAACCGATACGCCAACACCATGCAAGCCGCCTGAGTATTGATAGTTTTTATCTGAAAACTTTCCTCCAGCATGTAAGCGAGTTAAGATCAACTCTACTCCGCTAACTTTTTCGCCTTTATGGATGTCGACGGGCATCCCTCGACCATCATCCGCCACCTCAATAGTGCCATCTTTATTTAGAGTTAATGTGAGATTTCGAGCAAATCCTGCCAACGCCTCATCAACACTGTTATCAATTACCTCTTGGATTAAATGGTTTGGGCGCGAGGTGTCCGTGTACATCCCCGGTCTTTTCCTGACAGGATCAAGGCCAGTTAGGACTTCTATCGCATCAGCATTGTATGTATTGCTCATTAGGAGGTTTAATTCTGAAGATTCAAGATAGCGAAGATCAATAACCTTTTATCGCTCAACTTACTCAATTCTTGATATTAAACTGAAAGATTTACGCAGCGACATCCAAGGTATTTTTCAGAACTCAAACATCCTTTGACGTAATTCTAGATTTCTACCAGGCGTATAACCTCAGTATCTATCCCGCCATCTTTTTGCAACACAATCCGCCTATAGCCTGGATTACTTGATTCAAGTTCAAAATTTTGGGCGTTGGGAACAAACTGTGTACACGTAGATGGAGAGCAAAGCAATCGAATTCCTTTGTATTCGATATCTATCTCTTGATGTAGGTGTCCAAAAATCGCGCAGCGGACTGCAGGAAATTTCTCAACAACATCAAAGAAATCTGATCTGTTTCGTAAGCCAATTTCTTCAGACCAACCATGCTGCACTTTCACCGGATTGTGATGCAAACAAATCAAGACATTACTGATGTCCCCATCTTGCTCAATCAAATCTAGGGTTGTTTCAAGAAACTCTAGCTCCATTTTACTAAGCGAACCAAAAACTTCATGCTTAACGCTAGTATCAAGCAAAATAATCATCCAATTTCCGATTTTGAAAGTTTTATCGCAGTAATTAGTTCCATGCGAAATTCTCTGCATCAGACGCACATTATCATGATTCCCCGGTATCCAACGAAAAGGCACCGTAATTTTTTCAACTGATAGCATAAAATGTTCATAGGCTTTTGATGACGCATCTTGTGCAATATCTCCGGTAGCTATCAAACAATCGAGTTGGTCTTCATTACATTGAATGGATTCAAGGACTTTATTTAAAGTATCGAGAGTATTTATTTTACTCAGCTTACCGCTTGTCTGACCAAACAAATGAGTATCTGTTACTTGAACAAGATTAATGGNGTTCATCTCATCACCTNAGATCAAAACTTGTTGATCATATTCTGACTGGTATAAGTGGTAATTTTGAGCTCCGGCCTTCCCTTAAACAAAGTGAAAGCCACTCCCCTAGAAACAGATTAACCTGCTTTTTTTCATCAGCATGGTACATCTTTGGATTAAATATTGGATATCGTGCTTGGAAATTCTTATGTCCCTGACTTGAAATGACTTCAGCTGTACTCGCATCGTGATATATCCTGACAAGCATAATCGGGCNCTTAATCAATTCAGTNAAAGCAGGTTTTTGAATTATTTGGAGCGTATTAGTGTATTTAAATGTNTCTAAAACTGTTAATTCAACCGTAACAGTTTCTTCTATAGCGCGAGCATCTGAAATACAGAATTCTCTCTTTAATCCTCTCAAAGATTTTTGGCTATCTTCAGTTGATTTCGTGGAATTATCAATTGTATCGAAGCAGCTATCTCTTCTGGATGAATTCTCTAAAATTTTATCTCTATATGTTTCTAATTGAGGTAGTAACTTAAGCAAACGAATATAGTTCGCATCACACACAGCCATGTGTTTTTGAAGATCAATACTGTATTTGCTGCGCAACATTATTTCGAAATTTCTNTATCAGTAAGTANCTCTANTATTATTCTGTCTATTTAGTTCACATNTTAAGTCAAGACAGTTTTTAAAATCTCCGGCTTGTTTAGTTCTAACCACTGGAGTGCGATGATGGACATAGCGTTNGCTAGGTAGCCTTTTCTCAGAGCGTTAATGGCGTCNTCATAANACATTACTACAACCTCTATATCCTCATTCTCATTCTCTAGGCCATAAACACCACCCATTTTCTCAGAAGCAACTATACCAAGATATAAGCTAATCTTTTCGCTGCTAATTCCTGGACTGTTAAAATAGTCACAGATTTTGATTAAGTCTGATACTTCAACATTTGACTCCTCTCTCACTTCGCGAATAGCAACCTCTTCCAGCTGCTCTTCTGCCTCCACCATCCCTGCAACTAATTCTAAAATCCAGGGGCTATCGCCTTTATCAACTAGACCCACTCGAAACTGCCGAACCAAGACTATTTCATCTCGTTTGGGATCGAATAATAGTACGCCAACCGCATCTTCTCTAACCAAGAGTTCTCGCTCTATTTCTGAACTCCAGCCTCCCAGAAAAAGTTTATGCTTTAACGTAATAGTGTCAATACGAAGGAATCCTCTAAATCGTTTTCGACGCGTTTTAATTAGATAATCGGATTTACCAAATCTCGCTTCTAGTTTGGACATATGAGATAGCCAATAAATTGGTGTTGATGCAATCTATTTTGAGTGTGATCTACTTAGGACCTACTTAGAACTTCTACCAAATGATAGCCGAACTGAGTTTTTATAGGCCCTTGTAAACTGTTTATCTCCGCTTTAAATACAACCTCATCGAATTCTTTAACCATCATTCCAGGTCCAAATTGTCCCAAGTCTCCTCCTTGGTCTTTAGATGGGCAGCTTGAATAAGTTTGCGCTACCTCTGAAAATTCCTTACCCTCATTCAAAATCATTTCTCTGAGTTTCAAACATTCCTCTTCAGTTTCAACCAAAATATGTCTTGCGCTTGCTACTGTCATTTTTATTTCTCCATACAGGCTAGATGAATATTATGCACGATTTGAATAATTCGAGCACACAATTAATTCCACATGCGTTATAATTATATGGATTCGGAAAGCTCAATACTTAATAAGATCTTAGTTTGTAACTTTATCTCATAATCCCGGCTCACCTCGTTATTATGGTAATACCAGAACCCCAGCCAAGAAAGCACATACATACTAGAACTATAGATTATCGTGGCTATCAGCGAGAGGATAATTTATGGGACATTGAAGCACATATGACTGATATAAAAACTTATCCCATTAGAAACAATTGGCGTGGTCAGCTAGAAGTAGGGGAGCCACTTCATGAGATGCTTATCCGGATTACAATAGATAATGAATTTTGTATTCAAGATATTTGGGCTAGAACTGAGAATAGCCCATTTAAAATATGTCCAGACATTGCAGGTGCATATAAAAATTTAATCGGCATAAAAATGGGCCCAGGGTGGCGCAAGGCGATCAGGCAAGAGGTAGGGGGAGTTCGTGGCTGTACACATTTAACAGAATTACTTTTCCCAATGGCTACAGTAGCTATGCAAACCATATGGCCGCTTCTTAGCAAAAATACGAAAGAGAAAAATTTGAATAAGTCGCCTGACAGAGCACCCACAGTTTTAAACACTTGTCACGCTTGGGATAGCAAATCGCCAGTGGTCAAAGAGAATGCTCCAAATTTTTACACCGGCAGTGACTAATCGTAAAAAAGAGGGATAACAACCGTAATCACAACACCCTCACTATCTTTTCTATTCTCTGCTCTAATTTGACCGCCATGAAATTCTGTTATTAACCTCGCAATATGTAGCCCCATACCCAAATGAGGCTGTTTTTGTCGTTCATGGGAGCGAACGGAAATCATAGAATCGAATATTCTCTCCTTCATCTCTTCGGGAAGAAAAGGTCCTGAATTTGAAACCTTTATAGTGGCATGGTCTCTCAAGGTTCGGCAGTAGACTCTAATAGGCTGTTCATTCCTTGAAAATTCAACAGCATTGGCTACTAATTTGTCGAGTAACTGAGCGATGTACTCTGGGACTCCTCTGATGTAAATTGGGTACTTTGGAAAGTCAGTTTCAAATGCACACGTGCCATAGGCTAATTTGTATCCTTCCACGCAGCCATTGACCACGGCCCTTAGCTCAATTTTTTCTTTTTCAGAAGTTTGTAGCATCTGCTCCAATCGTGTGGCTTCACTCATGTTTGTCAAGATTAGATTTAATCTACTAATACCCTCCTCAGCACGCTCTAAGTAAATCTTGGATCCTTTATTGGTTTCACTTAAAACAAGATTTTCAATTGAAGATCGGACAACAGTGACCGGAGTGCGAAGTTCATGAGAAAGACGAGAGGACATATTTTCTAAATAGTTGGTATACTGAGTTAACCGTTCCACAATACTTGAAAAACTGCGAGAGAGATCGCCGATTTCGTCCGAACTCCGAGATGGCACTATAGTATTTTTGACTCTGCCACCCTCGTCGATTATTCCTTCAGCCTGATTCCTCAAAAACCTTACCCTGGAAGAAATTCTAGACGCGAAAAAGAACAAACCTAATGCAACCACTAACATTACAGCAAGCATAGTGTTGAAAAGTTGCTCTAGTGCCTGATTTCGGAATGTCCTTAGCCCATTCATATTCTGATCTACTACAACAGCACCCATTACATCTTCACCAGAAAAAATTGGATAAGCAGCCCCTAAGATTCTAGTTTGTGTATCCGCTAATGTTCGAAATTGAGTTAAAGGAACACCCATTAAAGCAGAATTAATATGATTACCCTCTCGTGTTACGTCGGAGTAAAGCTCATCAATAAAGTCATTGCTAGGCTGTACAAGAAAGCGATTGTATAGGGGACGTAGGATCTGGTTTTGAAGGGATTCCCAGTATTTGTTTTTTTCATCGTCTGATGCATCCTTTGCTAATTGTAAACCAGTCGCTGATTGGATATCACCAACCGTTAACAAAACTCTACCCCTAAAATCTACGACCTGTATGCGAGAATTATTATGATTCATGCCTGCCACTATTCTATCGATTTCTGGCGTTGGCAAACGCAGAGACCCAAGTCTTTCAGCATCCGCTACTTTGGAAGTTGCCACTACAGTGCTAATCGTTCGTTGGATTGAATCGTCTACATCAAAAATAGTAAAACCAAGCCTTTCGCCCAGCATCTGCATTGGAATTTGTAATTCAACCTCATACCCATTTGTTGTTTCATACCATTGTCCAGTAATTCTCCCTTCATATACTGGGTCGGAGTAATCATTTTCAACCTTAAACGGATAAATTGGTTCTGGACCATACGGAGCAATTACGTAGTTAGTTATTCCAGAGCCATCCCTAGCTAACATCGTAATTTGTAAAAAGTCGCTCCTATTTACACTTAAAGCCTCTCTATCTCTATAAACTAACTGATCGTCATAAACCTTAAAATACGCATAGAGCGATCCATCATATTCTCCTACCATATTTTTGAAGCTCACAGAGTCATCATTAAAATAGTATCGAACAGGATTTAAGGGGGTGCGAAGATAGTTTTTAGAGTCATAGTCTACCTCATATTGTTGATATGCCCCCCAATCTAATAAAGAGCCATCGTCAAGCTCCAAAGGAGAAAATATTGGATAAACATATAGATCTTCGGCCCTTCTGGCTGGACTATAGCTCCCTTCATTAAAAAGTTCCGGGCGCTCATTGAGAGCTGTAGCTAAAGCCTGAGCAGTTCCTAGAACGGTCTGCTCTTGACCAAGTTGTAAATATTCTTCCATTTCCAGTATATATTGATAACCAAGCCAAGGAATAACTAACAAAAAACTAGATAAGAAAACTAGTTTAAATCGAATTCCAAACAAATTTTTAAAGCCAAGCTTCATCTTTTATGATTACCTAAATTTACTACCCCTCAAGATTCCACCGATAACCCATACCGTATACGGTCTCGATACAGTCAAATCCTGAGTCAACTAACATGAATTTCTTACGTATTCGCTTTATATGGGAAGTGATAGTACTACCATCTACAAATATTTTTGATTCCTGCATAAGCACCTGCCTACTTTTTACATGACCTGTAAATTTCGCAAGCGCATGAACCATCCAGAACTCCGTGACCGTAAGCGGCACTGCTACACTGTTCCATTGCACCGTTAGCCTTCCAATATCTAGCGTTAGTTTGCCACGTTCTACAAGGTTTTCTGGTGATGTAGGTTGATCTAAAACATCTGATCTTCTGAAAAGTGCCGCAATCCGAGCTGACAGATGAGGCAGGCTGATATCTTTGGTTAGATAATCGTCAGCTCCCATCCTAAGTCCACTCACAGTATCGAAGTCATTATCGCGAGCTGTAAGAAAAATTATCGGTAGTGTGTCCGACAAAGACCTTAAGTCTTGGCAAAGGGTAAAGCCACCATCTATCTCTGACTCAAGACCGATATCGATGATTGCTAGATTCGGAAGACGTAAGTTAAACGCTGTCATCGCATCCAAACGATTACTGTAGGTCTGCACCTCATAACCTTGCTTACGAAGAACATCAGCGTAATTTTCTCTTATCGCTGCTTCATCCTCTACTATTGCTATTCTCCTACTCACAGGACGCCCCCAATATATTTACCCGCGAAAGACACNATACTGTTTAATATACCCTAATAAACCTAAGTATCGGAGCACAACAAAACAGTGCGCAGCCATTGCCATTATTCTGCCATATTTAATCACGACATAGCCTCAATGACAGCCCCTCGATGTGAGAAACAAGTTCTTTAATACATCTTAAGAATTTTTGANCTGACAATTAAATTTTAGTAACGATCCCAAAATTTTTTTTATCCGTTTGGGTTGTTATGAAAAGGAGCAANAAAAATGTTCGNAAGATNCTTTNTCGCANNANCCTTAATATTCTATTCAATTNGTTTGCNNGCNCAATCNAANCAAGAGGTNAGAAANAATATTTCTCNNAANGANAGNTTTGGGTTTATAAGTGGAGCGATATTAGGNGGGCTAAGTGGGGGACCTCCTGGTGTACTTTTAGGGGCAGGGTTTGGTGCACTCTTAGGTGACAAGTGGACCTCAAATAGATATGCGTTGGAAGAAATGCGCACCGCGCTAGACAAGTCAAATTTAGAACTAATCGTAGCAAAAAATGAATTAGCCCAAGTAAGTCAAAAATATAAATCGCTTAATTCCGTGCAAGATGTGCAACTAATTTCATACAGCAATGATTCGGTCTTAGATGCCATTTGTTGCGAATCGAAAATATCAATAAATTTCAAAACAGGTAGGAGTGAAATAGAAAAACATTATGAAGAAGAACTTAAGATGTTTGCAAAACAAGCAATTAGTTTGAAGAATTCTAAGATTGAAATTCTTGGTTATGCAGATCGTAATGGTAGTGCCTCAGAAAATTTCGAACTTTCGAAACGAAGAAATTTGTCAGTGGAAAAGTTCCTAACTGAGAATGGTGTCAACCGCGGATCAATAACTACGATAGCATATGGCGATACTATGCCACTGCAACTTGATTCTAGTTATGAGTCAAATTTCTTTGACCGTCGAGTGTCAATTCATTTAAAGGTCGACGATAACCTCGTCACAAGTCATCTTGTAGAANATGNCAAATAGGGNTAATAACGTTATGAAAAATATTCAGTTAATAATCGGAGATAAAAACTTCTCTTCTTGGTCATTGTGCCCTTGGCTCTTGCTAAAGATGTTTAACTTGGAATTTGACGAGATCAAAATNCCTCTTTTTAGGAAAGATACCGCGGAGAGGCTTGGTCCTTATTCACCATCTCTCAAGGTGCCTGCCCTAATTCATGGNGATGTGTCTGTCTGGGACTCGCTAGCAATATGTGAATATATNTCNGAAAACATGTTAGATGATGCCGGCTGGCCACTAACNAGCAAAAGNAAAGCCTACGCAAGATCGATATGTTCTGAAATTCATTCTGAGTTCCCCAATCTTAAGAAAGACTGGCCAATGAATTGCAATGCATCTTACAAACTTAAGCCAACTGAGCTTTTGCTGAATGAAATAGCTCGCATAGATGCGATTTGGAGTTGTTGCAGAAAACGCTTCGGAGAAAATGGAAACTATCTTTTTGGTAGGTTCAGTATAGCAGACTGTATGTTTGTCCCAATGGCCATCTGCTTTGAATGTTATAGAGCAGAGCTATGTAGCGAAGCAAATAGTTACAAACAAACCCTTTTAGAGAACCCTTTTACACAGAAGTGGCTAGAGCTAGCTAAATTGGAAGAAAAGCATCTTTCTTTAGCATATTCAAATAGCGCTTAGTTCTTGATTTCAATAACGGTCTAGTTAAGACAACTCTAGTTTTATTAGAATTCAGCTATTCCTAGTCATAAGAGTTTTGCTCAATTTTTCAGACATTTCTAGAATTGATCTCTCGGTTGTAGACCAATCCATACACGCGTCAGTAACTGATACGCCATACTTTAAATTTTCAAGGTTCTCTGGAATTGGCTGATTCCCCGAGTTGATAAAGCTCTCTAACATTACACCTATTATGGAGTTATTACCTCTTAAAATCTGATGCGTAATATCGCTTAATACCTGCGGTTGTATCTCAGGATTTTTACTTGAATTTGCGTGACTACAGTCAATCATTATGTTACCGCCGACCCCGCCTTTAGCTAACGCTCTTTCGCACTTTGACACATGAATTGAATCATAATTTGGCCCGTTACTTCCGCCTCTTAAGACAACATGAGCATAAGGATTGCCTTTAGTAGTGACCACAGAGACTTGTCCCTTTGGATTTATTCCTAAAAATCTATGAGGGCTTGAAACCGACTGCATTGCATTTACAGCAACGGTAAGGCCGCCGTCTGTCCCGTTCTTAAATCCTACTGCAGAGGATAAACCTGAAGACATTTCTCTATGAGTTTGTGACTCTGTAGTGCGGGCTCCAATAGCAGACCAGGAAATCAAATCTTGAATATATTGAGGCGAAATAGGGTCAAGTGCCTCTGTCGAAGTAGGCAGTCCTAGTTCTACGATATCCAGTAATAGCCTTCGACCAATCCTTAGGCCNTCCTCTATTTTAAACGAGTCATCAAGATAAGGATCGTTAATTAAACCTTTCCAGCCAATTGATGTTCTGGGTTTTTCAAAATAAACCCGCATTACAATAAATAGTGTATCANCAACTTTATCAGCCAGAATCTTNAAGCGNTTGGCATAATCTAACGCTGCCTCCGTATCATGAATTGAACAGGGNCCNACAACTACGAACATNCTTGGNTCTTTTCTATCTANGATCGAAAAAATCGTTCTCCGAGCATCGGTTACAGACTCNAGAGCAGNNCCGGTNAAAGGCATTTCTGNCTTTAATTTTTCAGGCGTAATTAGAGCCTCATTCGAACTTACATTTAGNTCTTCTGTAATAATCATTTCCTGAAACTCAAAGCCTATTTCTTAAATTGTATGTGAATAAATCTTTATAATCATACCAAATTGGAATCAACAAAGTCATATACTGTCCATGACCTGTCTAATCGGACCTGTGGAAAAAGAGGTTATTAGTTACCACTCAACTGTATAGTTTGAGGTGGTATTTAGTTAAGTTTCGCGAATCTTACAGATTTATTAGTTTTCAGTTTTATGCCGCGAACTCGGTCTTCTTGTTACAACTTTCTTACCGAATGAATAGACTATTCCGACTGTTCTGTCTTGGCTTTCTATATTGATTTGCCAATATGAAGAACCTTGTGCTCGTCAACATATTTCGGAAAATGATCCTAGTTTGCATTCATTATATGCGCCTATCCTGCCGACTAGTAACTAAGTTTGTTGTAAATGATAAACCATAGGTTAAATGGATTTGATGATTGACTTCAGTTAAACCTGATCTATCCCATCTCTAGCCCTTTACCTAGTAAAAGTGACAATTAAAAATGACTAAACTAAATATGTACACCTATGAGGGTTTTACATCACCTCGTAGTTTCTATTGTGTTAACTACCGCAATTCCAGTGCTCGGACTGTCACTTTTAGTTACACTAAGAATCCAATAAAAATGAACTCCTATTGTCTTTTTTATCGTTAATTAACCATCTATATATTTATCTAAGGGTGTGATCTATGAAGCGCATTGTTAAATTACTTGGAATGTTTTTGGTCTGGAATTTCAGTTTCTCACCAAGTTTCGGTGATGATTTAGTCACCATACTCAGTTTAGCACTTGAAAACGACCCGACCTTACGACAGGCGAAAGCTAGCTATCTCGCAAATCATGAAACAGTAGTTCAGAGCAGGTCTTCTCTCCTACCTTCCTTTGGCCTGACCGCCAGAACCACCAGGTTGACCTCGGGCCCAACCGATTCTATCTACGTTAATGTCCCTAATCCAATAACTGGGGAATTAGTCAGAACCAAGGTCGCTGATGACCACAGTTTTAGGCCCGGAGTAAACAATCATGATTGGGGTATCGGGCTGAACCAAAGTTTAGTAAATCTTTCCAACTGGTATAATTTCCGAAGTGCCAAGGCCAGCGATCAAGCAGCGGCCGCAAATTTAGCTGCTCAAGAACAAGACCTCATTATGAGAGTGTCTATGGCATACTTCGATGTCCTTCGAGCCCAAGAATTGCTAGAAACAAACCTTCAAGAGGAAGAGGCTGCTCTTACGTCTCTGCAACAGACGCAACAACGAGAAGCGGTCGGACTAGTGGCAATAACTGATGTCTATGATGCACAGGCAGCTTATGACTTAGCTCGAAACACTACAATATTACAGCAAGATATATTGCAAGCCCGTTATGAAGCTCTGGAAGCTTTGACAGGACAAGCGCACCCAGAAATAGAAATTCTAAGAGAAGATTTTCCGATTATTGAAGTCGACGGCACTTTGAGAGAATGGGAAATGCAAGCTGATGATAATAACCTAGCCGTAGCTGCTGCTGAGTTTAATTTGGACGCTTCACGCCAGAACTTAAAGGCACGAAAATCGGATCATTTACCAACCCTTGACCTATCAGGCTTTTATGGTCATATCGTTACCGCCCCGATAGTCAATCAAGGAATACAAATTTTTGGCGGCGCAACAGATCGAACCAGCTTAGCACTGAGTTTGAATATCCCGATATATAATGGAGGAGTCATCAATTCAAGAAGAAGGGCAGCTGAATATCAGCTTATCGCGGCAAAAGAATCACTAGAGTTAACCAAGCGTCAGCTTACTCAAAATATTCGAAACGCTTATCGACGCGTTAACACAGACGTGTTAGTCATAGCCCAAAGGCAGCAGTCAATCACCTCGGCCCAGAGCGCTTTAGATGCAACGGAACTTGGCGCCGAAGTCGGAACAAGAAATATCGTGGAAGTCCTTTTAGCCAGAGAAAATCTCTACCGAGCGCTTCGCTTTTATGCTGACGCGAGGTTTGACTACGTCATTGATTCACTTGTTTTGAAGCAAGTTGCTGGAGTATTGAATCCTCAAGATGTTATTGATTTAAATGACTGGCTCAGAGAGGGGACTTAATTTTATTTTTTACGCCAGACTGAAATCTGACTAACAATTAGCTCGAACTTTCTTCTATGCTCTCTAATCATGAATGGCAGATCTTCAGTTTTAAGTAATTCAAAATTTGATAACAGATGTGCTAAATGGTTAATCGTGGCCTCGCTAGATTTACCATCAAGAAAGTTTGTCTGCGGAGTAAACTGTTCTAACCAAGTATTGGGGGAAGCTATTACCAATATCCCACCACTTCTTAAATAGTCATTCGACCCAGAAAATTGTTGCAAACATTTATTTGGATGGGATAACCGACAAAGTAAATTACTTAGCAGTATTGCATCATAGAGGCCCCTTTCTTTGATTTTTGATGTCTCACTTAAATTTGATGCATCCCCTTGGTAAAATTGTACGCGTTCTCTCTCAATACTCTCGTCTATACTCGCAGTCAAATCGGTTGAAAATCTACCTGTCTCTTTCCGCCGATAGTCAGTCTTGCCATTCTTTTTTAAATCTGACGCTACCTTTATAAAAAGATCACTGTAATCTAGTGCAGTAACCGACTCAAACGTGGAAGCAAGCTGAAAGCTTGCGCCACCAACCGCACATCCCAGATCCAATGCCCGCTCTTTAGCAATAGAGAAGTTATTCATCAACTCGACAGTGCGGTCGATCAGATTTGAGGTGACCGGAGAAGTTATAGCAGCACTAATTTCCTGATCCCACTGCTCTTCTTCACTACCATAGTGAAACAGCAAATACTGGTCTACGGTTTCATTTGTATCATACTTGTCTCCTTTGACTTTAGCCGCCAGACTCTCTTTCACTACCCTAAAACCAGCATTTTGAAAAAAGTGCGGCCGAAAATGGAATCGTGCCCAAATGCTGGCTTCATCTCCTGTACTAACAAAAGAGCCCCCTAAGATCATCTGATGCTCACCATCAAAACAGGGAGTGCTGAAATCAGTGTAGTATGGGTGAATTTTGAAATTACGTAGTGGATGAAACGAGTCTTCACACCATTGCCAGACATTTCCTATAGTGTCATGGAAACCTCTATCATTTGACGAAAGAGCATCAACTGGAATTTCAGAGCCAAACCTAAGATTGTGGTTTGCTATGAACTGATTGTTAGGTATTAGTTCGGTTGCCGATAAATTGGCTGTTGGACTAGTTAAATTCGCAAATTTACCATGCTGTACACTTTTATCTCTTAGAACAAGATGCTCAGACTCGGTTAGCAGACGATACTTATTCTCGCTCTCGTCTTGCTCACTTAACCAACTACAGTAGGCCTTTGATTCATAGTAGTTGACTATTACTGGCCAATCCCACTGCATTGGAACTTCTTCAAAAAGTGCTCGTAATTTAAATCTATTAGAACCAGCCGGACCATCCTGCCGCCAAAATGTGGGCCATTTCACATTCCTAAATTTTCGCCAGCTCCAACCTTTTTCAGACCAATATTTACTGTTCTCATATCCGCCTGCTTCAACAAATTGGAAAAATTCNCCGTTACTAATCAGAAACTTGGTTGCTTCAAAAGACTCTACCTCTCGCTGGTCNACTCCATACTCATTGTCCCAACCAAAGGTTGGCCAAGCATTGGGTTTCCCCAGTTGAACAGAAGATGATCCAACCCGAGTGAACTGATTTTTCTTATAATTAATATCTGNTTGAGCTTTCTGCTCTAAAAAATCTATCTCTTTAAAATAATCTGGCCAATCTTCTGGCTTTTTGACTAAGTCTAGAGGTAGCTCCCTAATTAAGACACTTGAAGTTTCCAAGTGAATCCTCTCGTGTTCAAAGGCCATCGCCAATGACCACGTCGCCTTTCCTTGACATATGGGTTCGTCAAAAGCCGGATGCACCCTTATCAAATCAGTCACAATGTTATAAACCTGTTTCCTATAGTCCTGAACATCTTTTAAAGTGGGCCAAACTTCCTGGTCATTTTCATGCAAGTCGTCCCAGGTCATTTCATCCACACCGGTTTCAAACAGAAGTTCAAATTCACTATTGACTGGGTTTTGAAGTAAACCACTTACAAGTAGCTTGTTTACATAAAAGCAGACGGGGTGCGCGTAATAAAATATTAGTGGATGGCGGGTCTTATGATAAGGTCGCCGGTAGAAAGCTTCTTCTGAAGCTAATGAAGAGAAAAGTATCTCTGTGAGTTCCCATGTGTTTTGAAAGTATCTTAAAATCTCATCTCTACCACCACGCAGATCAAGAACTGGCAAGGAAAGAGGGATATTTTTTTCGCAGGTAGGTTCGGGCGTTCTTTCTTTTTCTTTTTCCATTTTTTGAATTTAAAGTAAAAACTTTTCCTTAAATTTCGAGCGCTTGAAGGACAACTAATTTCAATAACTTCTTCACTGTCATGCGCCAAGTTGCAGGAACACCGTTAAAGCCATCGACCAACAGCTACTTTATTGTTTTATATATTTATTTATCGCGGTTACAATGACTAAGACATCTTCTCGCCATACTTCCAACGAATGTTAGGGCAAATTAGTTTAGTCTTTTATGAACATAAAACAGGCTACCTATGAATACCGTAAATTTTGGAAATCTCGCCATAAACATAAAACGATGGGCTGAAAATTTAGGCTTTCAAGAGGCAAGAATAACTAACGTTGATTTAAGTGCATATGAGAATTCATTCAAAACCTGGATTAAAAACAAATTCCATGGAGAAATGGAATATATGGAGCGCCATCAGGAACTTCGACTGCATCCGGAGAGACTTTTGCCAGGAACTATTCGAGTTATTACGGTTCGAATGGACTACAAAAATACAATGGAAAACTCCTTACTGTTTAAGCAAAGCAAAAATATGGCCTATATCTCTCATTACGCAAGAGGACGAGACTATCACAAACTAATTCGTAAGCGACTGGAAACCCTTGCTCGAAAAATAACAGCCAAAACCTATCGACATGGCTACCGCGCTTTCACTGACAGCGCTCCTATTCTCGAGCGAGCTCTTGCGGAAAAAGCAGGCGTTGGGTGGATCGGGAAAAATACCATGCTTATTAATAAGAGTGCAGGATCCTGGTTCTTCCTTGGAGAGCTATTTACCGATATTCCTCTCCCGATCGACGAACCGACCACCAGTAATTGTGGTAGCTGTTCAGCCTGCATCGAAGCTTGCCCAACTAACGCCTTTGTAGGGCCAAATATATTAGATGCTACTAGGTGTATTTCATATCTAACAATTGAATCCCGTGGTGCAATCCCAGAGCAATTTAGGAACGCAATCGGCAACAGAATTTTTGGATGTGACGATTGCCAGCTAGTGTGCCCTTGGAATAAATTTTCTAAACCCACCACTGANAAGGATTTTTCTCCCCGGCATAAGATGGATAACATAGAGCTTATCGATCTTTTTACTTGGACTGAAGAGGAGTTCTTTAAGAATACCGAGGGCTCGCCAATACGCAGAATAGGCTACGATTGCTGGAAACGAAACATCGCTATCGCTTTAGGGAATGCGGACACTAGCGTTGAAATAATTCAAGCTCTCAAGTCCGAGCTCGGGAAAACTTCCCCAATGGTCCGTGAACATATTGAGTGGGCGCTTCTCCAACATCAAGCCGCTTAAATATCCAAGAAATTATCTCGGTAATAAGTCAGCTCCTCGACAGAGTCTCTTACATCATCCAAAGCAGCATGACGGCTTTTTTTTGTAATGCCTTCTAAAATTTCAGGTTTCCAACGTCGAGCAAGTTCCTTCAATGAACTTACATCTAAATTTCGATAATGAAAGTAAGCTTCTAGTTCTGGCATATAATTAGCCAAAAAACGTCGGTCTTGGCAAATACTGTTCCCACACATTGGAGAGGCATTTTTGCGAGAATATCGTTCCAAGAACTCAATTGTATCAGCCTCGGCTTCATGCTCGCTAACTAAACTACTCTTTACTTTTTCAATAAGACCAGTCGCACCATGATGCGTTTGATTCCACTCATCCATCCCATCTAGTACTTTATCTGACTGCTTGATCGCTAAATTAGGACCTTCAGCAATTATGTTTAAGTCTGGATCTGTAACCAGAGTAGCGATTTCTATTATTCGGTCTTTAACAGGCGATAGTCCCGTCATTTCCAAATCAATCCAAATTAGATTCAAATCTTTATTCATGGCCCTGCTTACTAATCTGACAAAATANAATTATAACAAAGCCCCAAGAAATGGAATATGTAATAATTAGTCTAAACCGAAAAATCAGGCGCCATGTAGCAAGATAGAATGAATAAAGACAGCCCTAAAAAAATATGAAGAATGGCAAGAAATTAAGTCAGCTAAGTCTTATNGNCGANAAAAGCTATTCTGGTCGTATCGTCACACANTATGGTAACCAACTAGAAGTTGAAGTTCTTAACGGCCCTCTAGAAGGTACCACTCAAAGATGTCATCANAGAAGCAGTATGACGACCCTGGTTACGGGGGACTTAATTACTTGGAAACCTGACTCGACGAATACTGGAATCGTTNTGTCTCAGGCTGATCGCTGTAACGTGTTCGGTCGGTATGATAGCGAAGGAAGATTTAAACCATTNGCATCAAANCTAGATTGTGTGCTAGTTGTAATTGCTGCGACTCCGAAAGCTTATCTTAATTTGGTAGACAGGTATTTAGTAGCAATAAGGAAGCTTGAACTCGATGCTTTTATACTTCTAAACAAAGTTGATTTAATAGATGCAAATAAAGATCAATCTCTTCAAAGAATGATGCAAATTTATAGTGATCTTGGTTATCCCATTCTTAAAGTATCAGCAAAAAGTAGATTAGGTTTTGANGCTCTTGAAAAACAACTAGCGGGTCTAACTACTGTTTTGGTAGGTCAGTCTGGCGTTGGGAAATCATCCCTTATCAATCAATTGGGATCTTATGAATTAGCCAAGGTAGGCAATCTATCTAAAAACAAATATAAAGGGACTCATACAACGACGACTTCACGTTTATACCATCTAGAAAATTTCGATCTAATTGATTCCCCAGGCATAAGAGAATTTGGCCTTACAAAAGTAACAAAGCAAGAGGTGCTGAAGGGGTTTCCAGAGATTCAATCTTTGGCATCTAATTGCAAATTCCGGAACTGTAGTCACCGCAATGAACCATCCTGCGCCATTCGTGAAGGTTTAAAAAGCGGAGCAATTTTTCAAGAGCGTCTCGATAGCTATCAAAATATTCTNGGAACCCTAGATTAGCTGATTTAATTAGCTATTATATAGATTTAGCATCAACCNATTTTGGACATCGATAATGGNTAANGATATAGATTCAATTCTTATTGAGCCTCAGCAACTTGCGGCGCACTTGGGGGATGAGGATATCTTNATTATAGCTGTATGTATGAAAAAAGACTTTAATGATGGACACATCCCCGGAGCAATTCTNATCGANCCATCTGAGTTAATCCAAGGGAAGANCCCTGCNGTTGGGAAATTACCCGACATTCAAAAGCTAGAAAAGCTTTTTTCGTCAATNGGCCTGAGAGATAACCTTCGTATCATCGCATATGACGATGAAGGCGGCGGATGGGCAGGAAGACTTATTTGGACGCTAGATGTTTTAGGTCACTCAAAATATTCTCTATTAAATGGTGGAATTATTGCTTGGCGAAGCGAGGGATTTCCGATTTCCGTTGAGTCAGCTTCACCAATAATTACGGAATTCACAGCTACAATAAATAAAGACGTCATCGCCGACATAAATGATGTGATGAAAAGCATAAACGATGTAAACACCATAATTTGGGATGCCAGGGCGCCGGAAGAATTCAATGGTACGAAAGTAACAGCATCAAGAAATGGACACGTGCCTGGAGCAATAAGTCTGGACTGGATGCATATGAAGGATTTGAACAACAACTCAAAACTTCGTAATTTGGATGAAATCAAAAGTATGCTGGCGAGTCTCGGCATTACTAATAATGTCAAAGTAATAACACACTGCCAAACTCATCATCGCTCCGGTTTAACTTATTTTGTGGGGAAACTTATAGGTCTGAACATAAGTGCCTATGATGGCTCTTGGGCAGAGTGGGGGAACCATCCTGAGACTCCAATCGAATGAACGTATATATTGGTAGATTTTATTAGCTATGTCTAAGCTATTCTCTTTGATCCAATACTTTTTACCACACCACTTGATTACAAGTTTCATGGGACTATTTGCTGAGAGCAAGTNTGCTAAAAANTTTTTGATCANATTGTTNATAAAAAAATATAACGTNGATATGACTGAGGCCCGCAATACTNGTATTGACCANTATCCNAATTTTAATGCTTTTTTCACCCGCGAATTGCGCGANGGCGCACGACCGATTGACNATAACCCAANAGTAATAGTGAGTCCNNCTGACGGTAGACTTTTAGCCGCAGGAAGAATAGANGGTGATCGGTTGATACAAGCAAAAAATCATTGTTTTTCATGCAATGATTTACTGGGCGGTAACACCTTTCTAGCAAACACATTTAGTGATGGGAACTTTGCTACTATTTATCTTTCNCCGAAAGATTACCATCGTGTGCANATGCCATTAAAAGGCACTTTGATCAAAACCATTCATATTCCGGGTCGACTGTTTTCAGTGGGGTTCGCCACTAGCTCAAATATTCCAAATCTATTTGCCCGAAATGAAAGACTTGTTTGCGTCTTCTCTACCGATGCAGGTCTATTTTCTTTGATCCTTGTTGGAGCAATGGTAGTTGGANGTATNAAAACAGTATGGACTAAAGAAGCCCCGAAGGTCTTGGCCACACCAGAAATAAAGGAAATAGACTACAAGTCACAAGATATAAAAGTAAATCTAGACAAAGGAGCAGAGGTCGGACGNTTTGAGTTAGGATCTACCGTAATNNTTTTATTTGAGCAAAAGTTGATGCNNCTTAATTCAAATATCGTGGCAAACAAGCCAATCAGAATGGGTGAATCGCTTGGTCTAATCAGTAATAACTTAAAATAATTGGCAGGAGTATTAAATGACTATGGATGAATTGAAATTNAAGGTAGCAAAGGAGGCCTTCAACTACGTCGAAAATTCAATAGAGCGTGACACAATTATTGGCGTCGGTACCGGCTCGACAGCTAACTTTTTTATTGAGGAGTTAAGAAAAATTGCCAGCAGATTAGAGGGTGCCGTTGCCAGTTCTGAGGAAACCGCCCGCAGGCTCAAATCTATTGGTATTCCGGTCTTTGACTTAAACACTGTTGGAGAAGTTCAGGTCTATGTTGATGGAGCTGATGAAGCGAATGAATATCTGCACTTAATTAAAGGTGGTGGTGCAGCTTTAACCCGAGAAAAAATTATAGCNGCCGCTTCAAAGGAATTTATTTGCATAGCAGACGAAAGTAAGCTTGTCCCCATACTAGGCAAATTTCCGCTGCCAGTGGAGGTTATACCCATGTCTCGAAGCTTTGTTGGCAGGCAAATTGTAAAATTGGGCGGAGATCCGGTATATCGCGAGGGTTGTGTAACCGATAACGGCAATCACATCATAGATATCTTCAATCTGGTCATAGACCATCCAAAAGAAATGGAACAGCGTCTTAATCAAATCACCGGTGTGGTAACTAACGGACTTTTCGCCAACCGCCGCGCTGACCAGCTATTTTTGGGCACTTCATCTGAAGTCAAAATTATTAACTCCTAAGAAAAACCAAGGGATCGCTAATACAATGCCTCAAAAACCTGATTGATTTAAGCAAGTCGAGCAATCCCTGAGCTTGAGACTATCGCTTCAAACTCAACTCGTTCAAACTTCACTATTACTGCAAAAGATTACTGAAAATTCTGAAATCTATAACGGTGTGACGTTCTCTGCTTGNGGTCCTTTNTGACCTTGGGTTACTTCCATGGTCACTTTCTGGCCTTCATTAAGGGTTCTTCTACCAGAGCCGTTAATCGCGCTGAAATGAACAAAAACGTCCTTCCCACCCTCTTGCTCGATAAATCCGAATCCTTTCTCATCATTAAACCACTTAACGGTACCCTCTACTAAGTCTGACATATTACTCTCTTGCTATAAAAAATTGAAAACTAACATAGGTCACATAATGTNACATACATGACTTCTAGTATCGCAGTTTACGCTGGAATTAGGGCGGATGGAAATCAATATTGTTTTAAATTGTAACGATTTTAAAAAATGTAAAAAACCGCCCTAAATTAAGGGGTTAATAGCAATCACAAAGTCCATCAATTCAAATATCGATGAGTTTTCCAGGGTTCATTATATTATTCGGATCGAAAAGACGCTTCACGCCCCTCATGTAATCTAACTCTAACTCACTACGCGAATAATTAAGGTAGGGCTTTTTTGTCAACCCAATTCCATGTTCAGCAGAGATACTCCCGCCAAAACTTTTAACCAAGTTAAAAATTGATTTAGAAATTATCTTACAGACCCCTTGAAATTCTTCGCTATCCATTTTAANAGGCTTTANAAGGTTTATATGAATATTGCCATCACCCAAATGGCCAAACAGCACAGCCTCAATTTTTGGGTCAAATCCATTTAATATCTCTTCAAGATTGCATAGAAACGCTGGAGTTTGAGAAATGCGGCAGGAGACATCACTTTTAAAGGGTTTGTAGCTTGCGATACTCTCAGTGATTCCTTCCCTAAATTCCCACAGTTCCCTTGCTTGCCTTTGATTTTGACTCACTACGCCGTCCACTGCATATCCAGAATCTATACACCTCTCAAATAATTCTGATGCTGCATTTAATTGAACCTCAGAGTAACTCTCAAACTCAACAAGCACATAAAATGGATAAATATGATCAAAAGGGTTTCTAAGTTTTTTCCTCTCAAGAACCTTTTTCATAGCAATATCAGAAAAAAATTCAAAAGCTGTTAGATCTAGTTTTTCTTTAAAAACCGCAAGTGCCTGAGTTGTGTGTTCGATATTTTTTAAACCCATCAACATAACATTTAGGCCTTTTGGTGGGTTTGTCAGCTCAACAGTCAATTCTACGATGAGTCCAAGCGTCCCCTCTGATCCAATAAAAAGATGACGAAAATCGAAACCAGTCGCATTTTTTTTCAAACCTCGATTCAGGTCCAGAAGCTCTCCTGTACCCGTCACAACCTTAANCCCCTCAATCCAATCCCTAGTCATTCCGTATCGAAGNACATTCACCCCGCCGGCATTCGTAGCGGCATTNCCACCAANCTGACTTGAACCTACTGAGGCAAAATCCACGGGATANAATAANCCCTTTGATTCCGCAAAATCTTTNAGNACCCGAGTTACAACTCCTGNTTGGCAAGTAACTAAGGCATCAGTTTTATTAAACCCTAAAATTTTATTCATTAGATCAAACGACACTACTAATTCCCGATCTTTGGCCAATGCTCCACCACTAAGTCCTGTACGACCGCCTGATGGAACCAATGGGAAATTGAGTTTATTTGCAAGGCCCACGACAGCTTGGACCTCTTTTATTGATGTAGGAAAAACAATAGCACAAGGATTTGGTTTGTTAAGATTTGACCAATCGTTTCCATAGAATTGAAGGTCATCAGCGTCGATCTTAATTCGTGACGGCTCAACAACTTTCGCTAGTTGGTCTACTATTTCTTTGGTAGTCCAACTCAAATTAGCAACGCATCTTAATTTTTGACATTGAGGTATAGGATATTCATAAATCAGGAGTTACTTGCATATCGATGATGCATCTCTTCTAAGCTATAAACTTTTTTAATTTTAGGAATCTGATTAGCTGCACCAAAAGCTTCCAGTCTATTTTTCACTATCTCACGCATTGCATCGATGGTGGGAATTAAGAATTTTCGGGGATCAAACTCTGATTTATTCTCTGCAAGGAAACGTCTCACTGCGCCAGTTGAAGCTAATCTCAAATCCGTATCAATATTTACCTTCCGCACGCCGTGCCTAATTCCTTCCTGAATTTCCTCAACAGGTACCCCATAGGTTTCAGGTATCTCACCTCCAAATTCATTAATTGTTGCTAACCATTCTTGAGGGACTGAAGAGGAACCATGCATCACTAGGTGTGTGTTTGGCAATTTCTCATGGATTTCCTTTATTCTGTTTATAGCAAGGATATCTCCAGTTGGAGGCCTGCTAAACTTATACGCACCATGGCTCGTTCCAACCGCAATCGCCAGAGCATCAACCCCAGTCGCATCAACAAACCGATATGCCTCCTCAGGATCAGTAAGTAATTGCTCCATGGACAACTTCCCCTCTGCTCCTATCCCGTCTTCTTCTCCTGCCATTCCTGTTTCCAGCGAGCCTAAGCAGCCAATCTCGCCTTCCACAGAGACTCCGCATGCATGGGCCATTTCAACGGTCGTTTTTGTGACGCGAACATTATAGTCAAAATCAGTTGGCGTCTTTCCGTCCTCTGCAAGGGAGCCATCCATCATAACTGAGGAAAAACCAAGCTGAATTGAACGCTGACATACTGCAGGCGAAACTCCATGATCCTGGTGCATTACAATTGGTATGTGGGGAAATTCTTCGATAGCTCCTTGAATCAAATGCTTCAGAAAGTTCGATCCAGCATATTTTCGAGCGCCCGCAGAGGCCTGCAAAATAACTGGGCTATTTACCGATGCAGCGCCCTCCATAATAGCCCGAACCTGCTCCAAATTATTGACATTAAATGCGGGAACGCCGTAGTCATTCTCAGCCGCGTGATCCAGTAATTGTCTTAAGCTTATTAGCGCCATCGTATAGTCTCTGTCTTGTGATTAATCGGATAGAAGCGAGTTATTACACACCAACTTTTGCGTAATTTCACTTATCAGTAACTTTTTCCTCGAGGACTTGTACTGCTGGTAATTTAATACCTTGAACGTACTCTAAAAAGGCACCGCCCCCGGTTGATATGTACGATATTTTATCTCTTACTGAAAAATGATCAATTGCAGTTACTGTTTCTCCCCCTCCTGCTATTGAAAAACCTCCACTCTCTGCGACGGCCGACGCGATTGACTCAGTCCCTTTTGCAAACTGGGGAAACTCAAAAACTCCTAAAGGGCCATTCCAAATCACAGTGTTCATCTCTCTAATCAAGTCGCTGAAATGACTTCGAGTCTCTGGCCCAACATCCATGACAATATCGTCATCTTCAATGTCAGATAAAACTTTCTCCTCCGCCATTGCTTCCTTACTAAATGACTTAGCGGTGACTACATCACTTGGCAATGGCACAAAAGTTAACCCCATAATTTTCCTCGCTGACTCTAGAAAGTCTCTTTCATAAAGAGATCTTCCGACGTTAACACCACAAGCAGCAAGAAAAGTATTTGCTATCCCACCACCCAAAATTAGTTTATCCACTTTAGTTGCGAGCGACTCAAGCACCTGCAATTTCGTCGAAACCTTAGAACCCCCAACTATCGCCATTAAAGGTCTCGTGGGATTAGATAGCGACTTCTCTAGGGCTTGTAATTCTGCAGCAAGAAGCGGACCGGCACATGCAACAGGAGCATATCGTGCAACGCCATGAGTGCTAGCTTGAGCCCTATGCGCAGTCCCAAAGGCATCCATTACGAACAAATCACACAGTTCGGCATATTTTCTTGCCAAACTATCCAAATTAGATTTTTCCCCCTTATTGATTCTAACATTTTCTAACAACAAGGTTTGGGCTGGATTTTGCTCGATCAGTTCTGGAGCATTGAGGT
>PBXX01000047.1 GCA_002727755.1 Gammaproteobacteria bacterium
CTCTCCAACCCCCAAAAATTTTATGGGTTTCCCAGTAATGTGCCTCACTGATAGGGCAGCACCACCTCTTGCATCCCCATCCGCCTTTGTGAGCACAACGCCCGTAAGAGGCAATAGGTCGTCAAAAGCCTTAGCTGTCGCTGCGGCATCTTGGCCAGTCATCGCGTCAACCACAAATAAAGTCTCAATGGGCTTTAACTCAGAATGAAGCGACTGAATTTCATTCATCATCTCCTCATCAATCGCCAACCGGCCAGCAGTATCTACGATTAAAACATCAAAAAATTTACGCTTTGCCTCTACCAAAGCCTCCCTAACAATTTCAACTGGCAAGCGATTTTCTGCCCCTTCAAAAACGTCTACTTCTAATTCATTAGCCAAAGTCGTTAATTGCTGGATCGCCGCTGGTCGATAAACATCTGCACTGACCACCAAAACAGATTTTTTTTCTTTTTCTTTTAACAGCTTGGCTAGTTTTGCAACACTTGTAGTTTTACCCGCGCCTTGAAGCCCAGCCATCAAAATGACCGCTGGCGGAGCTACCTTAAGATCAAGTCCTTTGCTTGCCGAACCCATGGTGTGCTGCAATTCTGATTGCACCAGCTTAATGAAAGCTTGTCCTGGGGTCAGGTTTTTTGCAACTTCTTCACCAACGGCTCGCTCGCGAACACGCGCAATAAAATCTTTTACGACTGTTAAAGATACATCTGCCTCGATGAGAGCCTTACGAACATCGGAAAGTGCGTCCTGAATGTTATTTTCAGTTAACGTAGATTTCCCGGTCAGTGACCGAAGCGCTCCAGAAAGGCGCTCACTTAAACTATCAAACATATCCTAAACCTACTTGTGAAAAACAAAATGATTATAGCAAGACTAACTAAGAGCATCATGATTATTGCTCGTATGGGGCACTCAAATTAACCCGATTTGAATACAAAAAGCACTTCACCCCCGATAGACTATATGCGACACTTTCAAATATGACCAAAGTGGTGAGAAGATGCAAACAGCCATTATATCTGGGATTCTAGCGGTTTCCTTCTATCTAGCGGCTCTGATTCTTCAGGCTATGACGGTTTTCACTCGAAGGAATCGGAACAGTAAAGTCTTTTTGTTTGGTGCTCTCGCAGTCCTATTCCATGGCTTCAATGTTTATGGAGTCATTCGAGCAAACGACGGTTATCAATTCGGATTTTTTGAAATATCTACCTTGATAGCTTTTTCTATTTCATCTTTGGTAATGATCAGCAGTGTACGCAAACCCCTTGAGAATTTATTTCTTTGTCTGTTCCCGTTGGCAATCCTAGCCATTGTTGCGTCATTGTTATCGACAAGCACTACCCCTGCAACCGAATTAAGCATAGGTTTGGCAACCCATATTTTATTATCAATATTGGCATACAGCTTCATAACCATTGCTGCGCTTCAAGCAACATTTCTTGCATTCCAAAATCATCAACTAAAAAACCACATTACGGGAGGAGTTATTTCTAAATTCCCACCACTTCAAGATATGGAAGTTTTTTTGTTTGAATTACTATGGGTAGGACAGTTATTGCTTAGCGTAGGCATATTGGCGGGCTTCTTTTTNTTNGAGGACATATGGGGAAGAGANGGAGTCATTCATAAAACTTTCTTTTCCATGNTAGCTTGGATTGTATTCGCTGCACTTCTCTGGGGNCGTCATCAGATAGGGTGGCGNGGAACATCNGCAATTCGTTGGACCCTCGTTGGGTTTACTTTTNTAATNACCGGATTCTACGGGTCTAAGTTTGCTCTTGAATTTATNTTAAGNTAGTCATCCGCAGAAGTATTTTCCATAAAACTAAGAACTACGAACTATTGAAGTCTCCTTNACTCCAGTCTCGTNANAGGAAATGAAATCAAACGATTTAATGTTGTCGATTTTGATNTCTAAACTCTTNACTGAAACGGCAAGCATANAGTNNTTATATTCTTCGATCTGCCATGATTGCCAATGAGTCAAGTTCCCGTTGCCAGGTGCCGANTGCATTANTAATTTATCNGAAGTNGGAAATGAAAACTCTATTTTCGAAAGGCCCCTTGATAAGCCGCACCCACAAGCTTTTAAAACCGATTCTTTAAGAGTCCATAATTCGTAAAATCTTTTAATTTGCGATGCTTTGGGTAAATTTCTTAACTCCCTTGTTTCAGTCGGAAAAAAGTAGCGTTCAGCTATTTTTAATATTGCCCTCTCCTCTTTTATTATTTCTAAATCTACTCCCAAATCTTGATTTTTTGACACCGCGAAAACTATGCGGTTATCTGTATGAGAAAGATTAAAGGTTAGAGGTATATTACTTGAGCTTAAGAAAGGTTTACCGCGAGTATCAATGTCGAATTTTAAATCAACAGGAGCACATCCAACATACTTAGACAGAATAGTTTTCAAAAGCACACGNCCAAACAAAAANTGCTCTNTTTGGCTNTGGGATTGATAGCGNTTATATCGATTCTTTTCCTCCCCNTGCAGCCAGTGAGCAACTTCATTGCNCATGGCAGATCGATCAAGGNTATTTAAATCAGCAAACCACAAATGAATTTCTGATCTNTGTAAATCACTTA
The DNA here is from genome assembly GCA_002727755.1 of Gammaproteobacteria bacterium. Lineage (GTDB taxonomy): Bacteria > Pseudomonadota > Gammaproteobacteria > Pseudomonadales > Pseudohongiellaceae > UBA9145. Next base: position 2,587 of record PBXX01000047.1, read on the forward strand.
TTTCTTGCATCTTATTTNAGAGANNTTAGCAGANTTATATTACTCATATANAAAATTGACCCGNCAAAGAAGGAATAAATCTAACTACTGACTTTGGAGTCTAAGTGCATTTGTACGAATAAAATCTGCAAGTAAAAGATACTCCTCCCGTCTGGGATCTGACTTTCTCCACGCTAAACCAATTTCTCGACTGACATTTTCATTATTGAATTTCTTTAATTGTAATTTAGTATCTCCAAGCACATCGGCAGCCACTGCTATTTGCGGTAAGAGCGTAACACCCAGACCATTGGCAACCATGTGAACTAGAGTATGCAAACTTGTACCTTGGTAGACTAAATTAGTATCAGCTTTTTCCAAATTACATGCCTCTAAAGCATGGTCTCTGAGACAATGACCCTCCTCCAAGAGCAGAAGACTTTGTCCTTGCAAGTGCGACTGTTTTACCCGCTTAGATTTTTCAAGTTTATGTCCTGGGGATAAGCAAAGTAAAAATTCATCTTTAAAGAGACTAATCGTATCCATTTCAGGTAAGGCATATGGAAAAGCTAAAACGATCAAATCTAGCTCACCCTGCTGGAGGTGACGGTATAACTTTGAACTAAGGTCTTCCTTCAAATAAAGGCCGAGCTTAGGGTAAGTCTCTCTCAATTCTTTCAAGAGACTTGGCAGTATGAACGGTCCTATAGTTGGAATAACACCGAGCCGAATTTCTCCAGTTAAAACATCTTGATTCATCTTAGCTAAGCTGACGAAATCCTCAATTTCACCAAGTATTTTTCTGGCTTGCTCTAACAGCTTTTCACCTGAAGGGGTAATCAAGACCGTCTTTTTGCTTCGCTCAAAGATAATAACTCCAAGTTGCGACTCTAAATCTTGTATCGCCGCACTTAGGGTTGATTGAGTCACGAAACACGCCTCTGCAGCTTTGCTAAAATGCTTATATTCAGCAACAGCGCATATGTATCTTATCTGCTTAATCGATGGCGTCATGCCAAAACATCTTAATCGATAAAACCGATTACTGCATTAAAAAAAACAATTAGATTTGATTAAACCCAAACCTTAAACTGTGCGTAAGAACTGGTATNGCGTNGTCGTACACGTGACACCAGTGACTTGGTGTTTTTAACTTTAACGGGAGAAAAAAATGTCTTTGAAAGGCTCAAAAACTGAAGAAAATTTAAAAGCTGCTTTTGCGGGAGAATCGCAAGCAAATCGGCGTTATCTGTACTTCGCACAGAAAGCGGACGTTGAAGGATACAATGACGTATCGGCCTTATTCCGCTCTACAGCAGAAGGTGAAACCGGGCATGCACATGGTCATTTGGAATATCTAGAAGCGGTGGGTGACCCTGCCACTGGCATGCCGATTGGAGACACCGAAAGTAATTTAAAGGCCGCAGTCGCTGGGGAAACCCATGAATATACAGACATGTATCCAGGCATGGCCAAGGACGCCCGCGATGAGGGTTTTGAAGAAATAGCCGATTGGATGGAAACTCTAGCCAAAGCGGAGAGGTCTCATGCGAATCGCTTTCAAAAAGCACTAGATTCCCTAGACGATTAATTAAAANATATACAACCTTGCCGCCCCGTCGGGCGGCAATCNATTGATCACCAATTGCTGGAGCAAAAGATGGCCGACACCGGCAGAGAGGGTGGGCTAGAGGCCCCTACCCGAATTCCCATCAATCANAACGATCCGAATTTTTGGGACGAGGAGTCCTTAGAAAAAGAGATGGAGCGTGTGTTCGACATCTGCCATACCTGTCGGCGCTGCGTGAGCTTATGTAATTCTTTTCCATCCCTATTCGANCTNATAGATGATTCAGANACTATGGAAGTTGATGGAGTNGACAAAGCTGACTACAAGAAGGTTGTTGATCANTGTTATCTCTGNGACCTATGCTATCTCACCAAGTGTCCTTATGTTCCTCCTCATGAGTGGCAGGTTGACTTCCCTCACTTAATGCTCCGCGCTAAGGCCGTGAATTATTCTAAAGGAGATACTAAATTCAGAGACAAGNTAATCACTAGTACTGACTTAATTGGAAAGATCGCATCGAAACCAGTGATTAACAACATTGTAAATTGGGGAACTGAATCAAAGGTTACTAGAAAAATTTTAGACAAAGGCCTGGGAATTCATAAAGACGCTTCGATTCCAAAATATGAGCGAAAGACTGCTCGCNGGCAAGTCTCAGATATGACCCAAAGTAGNAANGGTANTAAAACTANTCATGAAGTNGACACNCTCGAAACTGTGTCTTTATTTACNACCTGTTACTGTAACTACAACGAGCCGGCATTGATTGAGAGCTTNGTAAAGNTATTGAACCATAATGGCGTTGCTACTGAATTTCTACAGAGAGAGCACTGCTGTGGGATGCCAAAACTTGAGCTGGGAGATCTCAAGTCAGTGACTAAGTTGAAAGAATTAAATATCCCCATCCTTTTTAATGAAGTCCAGAACGGCCGCAAAATAATAGCGCCTATTCCTTCCTGTGTTTTGATGTACAAACAAGAACTACCATTAATGTTTCCGGAAGATGAACAGGTGGCTGCAGTAGCTGAGGCTTTTAATGACCCATTCGAATATCTGCATTCACTTCACAAACAGTCAAAACTAAAAACTGATTTCGAGAGTACTCTCGGGGAAGTCAGTTACCACGTCGCCTGCCATCAAAGAGTTCAAAACATCGGGCCTAAGACAAGGCAAATTCTAGAGTTAATACCAGAGACAAAAGTAACCAGTATCGAGCGATGCTCCGGACATGATGGTACTTACGGTGTTAAAAGCGAAACAATGAAATATGCGAATAAGATTGCCGCCCCGGTGGTCAGACAGATTAAAGCTCAAAACCCTAATCATTACGGAAGCGATTGCCCCGTTGCTGGCAAACACCTTGAGAAAAATTTAGGCTCAGAACAAGCGACTATCCATCCTTTGGAAATGCTGTGCAAGGCTTATGGAATTTAATGCGCTTAGCATAATGAAAATCACTAAAGGTAATTTCACCCAATGAAAAAAATTTCTTTCTCGGACTTAATTTCTAACGAACTCTATGAATCTCAACGCGCATTGATAAGACAATCAATTATGGAGCATAAAAAAACCAGGCGGGTTCAGATTGGACCCAATATGATGCTTCACTTTGAAGACTTTATGCTCATGCGGTATCAAGTGCAGGAATTAATGCGAACAGAAAAACTCACCGAAGAGAAAGAAATTCTTGAAGAGCTCGATGCATACAACCCTCTTATACCAGATGGTCGAAATTTGAAAGTTACAATGATGCTAGAGTATCCGAACCCGGAGGAACGTCAAGAACGCCTCAGCCAACTTATCGGAATTGAGGAGTTGGTATCTATTGAAATTAAGGGGCACGATAGAGTTTATCCTATAGCGAATGAGGATTTNGCTAGGTCGAGCGATGAGAAAACATCAGCTGTGCATTTCCTNAGGTTTGAATTTACCGAAGAATCAATTTCCTCAGCTAAAAATGGCGCTGAATGGTACNTTCGTTGTGAGCATCTATCCTATAAACACACCNGCGGCCCAATCGAGCAGCAAATAAGACAGTCTCTTGTAAGAGATTTTTCGTAGTCAGTTAAACTCGTTACCAACAAAACCATTGTCGATATGCCCTGCTTCAGCTAGTATCGGTCTCCTCAAATAATTTCAAATATAATATACCTTATGCCTATAATAAAAAGAGCTTTACCTTTAATCGCACTTCTACTAGCAATCCCAGTAACACTTAAATCACAAACGGACAATACTGATAGGATACTGTCACAGACTTCGATTAAAGAAATTCATTCGAGCAATCTTGGTATTGATCAGAGCGAGATCGAAGATATTCGACGAGCAATGCAGACTGCCGTAGATGGCGAATTTATTCCCGGCGCACTGCTNCTTGTTGGAAACCGAGATGGAGTGGGNCTTCTCGAAACAGTAGGCATGCAGAGTCCAGCAGGAAAAACTCCGGTCAACAAAGACACTATATTTCGTATTTTTTCTATGACAAANCCAATCATTAGCGTTGCCATTATGACAATGGTAGAAGATGGCTTAATCGATTTGAGTGACCCTCTTGAAAAATACATCCCAGAGTTTGCCAATTTACAAGTTATCAATAAAGAAACAGGTNTACCCGAGGCTGCTAAAACTTCTATTACAGTCGAAAANTTACTGACACATCAGTCAGGTATAATTCAGGCCATATTTTCTCCTGACAGCGATCTCGGTAAAAGATATATGACTGAATTAAGGGGTGACTTCTCAGCTCAGGAATTTGCAGCAAAATTNGGAACCCTTCCTGTNTATTTNGAACCNGGCTCAGCATGGCATTACGGCCACTCCACCGATGTTCTCGGAGCAGTCCTAGAAATTGCCGGAGGCAANACTCTTGATATCATTTTGCAAGAAAGAATATTTGACCCCCTTGGTATGGATGAGACCAGCTTTTGGGTTCCAAAAAGTAAGACATACCGCATTGCTGAACCAGCTAAGGGGACAGCATTGGGAGACAATACGGTCCCTCGCAAAATGCTCTCCGGCGGTGGAGGCCTAAATTCCACCACAGAGGATTACGTGCGGTTCGCCGAAATGCTNTTAAACGAAGGCGAATATCGAGGTAATCGCATCATCAACAAGGCNACTCTGGATTTAATGCGAGAGAAGAAGATNAAAGACATAGTCTCAAGAGAGTATTTCTTCTATNGAAACCGTGGCGATTGGGGTCTTGGATTTCACTTACAGCCAACTACTGAAGACGAGAATGGGCCTCATAACTTTGGATGGAGAGGAATTGCCGGGACCTATTTTGCTGTTGATATAGAAAATGATTTTTATATGATCTATATGGAGCAGAAGAGAGGGGGTCCGAGGGCACCATTTAATGCAAACGTGGCAACTCAAATGGTTTATGAAGCTATGGCCGATTAGGGTAAAACCTTTTGAAAACGAAATAGAATCAGCCCTATGAAGTATTGCCAATATTGCGCCAATAGGCTTACCTTTCGAATCCCTGATGGAGACAACCGAGAAAGATATTGTTGCAGCTCTTGCGGGGCAATTGCCTACGAGAATCCTAAAAATGTAGTTGGCACCTTACCGGCCTATGAAGATAAGCTTTTACTTTGTAAACGGGCGATTGAACCCAGAAGAGGCAAGTGGACGTTACCCGCTGGATTTATGGAGAATGGTGAATCCTCACTCGAAGGAGCTCTCAGAGAGACTAAAGAGGAGGCTGGAGCCAAAGTAATAATAAAACCAAATAGCTTATATACACTCTTTAACCTGCCAAGCATAAACCAGGTTTATATTTTTTTCAGAGCTGAACTTGCAGATTTGAATTTCGCTCCAGGAGTCGAATCAGAAGAAGTCGATCTTTTTAGTGAAGAAGACATCCCCTGGGGAGAAATTGCATTTCCTGTTGTAAAAACTACCATTACAAACTATTTTGAAGACAGACGGTCTGGGCATTTTCCTGTTCGGATGTTTGACGTGCACCACCATGCTGGTAGAAGAGTTACAACGGAAATTATTAGTGATAGTAGCTCTCAATCAATTGACCGCAACTGAACCACTGAGTAAGCAACCTCTTCGTAAGGGTGAGATTTTTTGAGAGCAACAACGACGCTTGATAGTAACTTCTCNTCACAAACCATCTCCACCTTATATTCTGAAACAGTTTCTAATAATCCATTGCTACCAAGAAACGGATCACTNTGCTCCAGNGGNCGAAACTGACCTTTTCCTAANGTTTGCCATGCGCAAGAATCATAAGCTCCTACGCGCCCAGCGCCTGCTTCAAACATCGCTTCTTTTGCTATCTCTAGGTGAGATTCTGGAACATAAAACTCGATCTTATACAGGTTAGAGATTTCCATTCTATCGAAGCCATTTCCTTGCATTTTGAAACATGCGACTGCTTGGAGCTAACTCGTTCCAATCATCAGGGTGCCAAGAATTTTGACAAGCCCGAAAGACACGCTCTGGATGAGGCATCATTATGGTCACGCGCCCATCCATACTNCACATNCCAGCAAGTCCATCAGGCGACCCATTTGGATTTGCCGGATAGCTCTTGGCGATACTTCCATAGTTATCAACATATCTAACGCCTGTCAAAGTTGACTCATTAAATGAAGCATAATGCTCGGCCGACGAAAATTCAGCCCGACCTTCTCCATGAGCAACTGCAATAGGAAAGCGTGAACCACTCATACCATCGAGAAAAACCGAACTCGACTCCTCAATTCTAACAAGCGTAAATCTGGCCTCGAATTGCTCAGAGAAATTTNTCACGAAAGTCGGCCAAGTCGAAGCGCCAGGAATCAAATCTTTGAGAATTGATAACATTTGACATCCATTACAGACTCCTAAAGTAAGNGTATTTGGGTTGTTGAAGAATNCTTCGAATTGCTTTCTCACCTGATTGTTAAACAAAATAGATTTTGCCCAACCCCCTCCTGCACCTAGCACGTCTCCATAAGAGAAACCTCCGCATGCCACCATGACATCAAATTGATTTAAATTAACTCGATTTTCAATAATATCAGTCATATGCAAATCAATTGCCGAAAATCCTGCAAAATCAAATGCTGCAGCCATCTCTAATTGNCCATTTACTCCCTGTTCCCGNAGGACACCCACTTTAGGTTTTACTTTTAANTTTATGAATGGAGTTGCAATATTTTTTNCTAGGTCAAAACTTAAGTCTACGTGCAGCCCTGGATTATCTGCATCTAAGATACAGTCATNCTCTTGTCTAGCGCATTCTGAATTGTCTCTGATGCTCTGCATGTGAAATGAAGTCTCTGACCAAACTCTTTGAAGTGACACTCGGCTTTCACTGAAACAAACATTTTCTCCAACTTGAATTAAAATATTGTCTGAGTCATTNAAGGTNCCTATGCGATGTAAGCAGTCAGTTAAATTNTGTTCATTTGCATAAGTTTGCACATGTTTTAAGTCCTGATCACGNACCTGGATAACTGCACCGAGTTCCTCATTAAACAGAAAATTAATCAGNNNNTCATGAGTTGATATATTATCAAATTNAAGGTNAGCCCCGCAGTGTGATGCAAAACACATCTCTGCTATNGTTGTAAAAAATCCTCCATCAGATCTATCATGNTAAGCAAGTATTAAACCCCTCTCGCGACATACCTTAATAAATTCAAAAAAGTTGATTAAATCGTTTGGATTATCTAGATCAGGCGTTTTATCACCTAATTGTCTATATACTTGAGATAGAGCTGAACCTGCTATGCGATTTTTACCTCTACCAAGGTCAATAAGAAGCAAACTCGTATCTTGNAATGANGTTTTTAACTCAGGCGTCAGAGTCTTCCTGATATCGGTAACAGGGGCAAACGCTGAGATAATTAATGATAAAGGAGCAGTATTACTATGCTCTTTTCCATTTGCCTCCCAAACAGTTCGCATGGACATTGAATCTTTTCCAACAGGAATGCAAATACCTAACTGGGGGCATAACTCCATTCCGACCGCNTGAACAGTCTCNTAAAGCTTAGCATCCTCCGAACAAAACCCAGAGGCNACCATCCAGTTAGCAGAAAGTTTTACGTCTGACAACTCACTTATCTGAGCGCACGCAATATTAGTGATCGCCTCTGCTATAGCCATACGACCAGAAGCTGGCGAATCAACCAATGACAAAAGAGGCCGTTCACCCATCGCCATTGCCTCCCCAAGATATCCAACAAAGGAGCTAGCGGTTACTGCCGCATCGGCAACTGGCACCTGCCATGGNCCAACCATTTGATCCCGACACACCAAACCAGTGATCGTNCGATCTCCTATAGTTATCAGAAAACTCTTGTCAGCTACTGAAGGAAGAGAAAGAANCCTNGTTACAGCTTCCNAAAGTTCAATTGTTTTAGTATTAAACNCACTCGGCTTTGGATACCCAGAAACAACNTTCTTTATAATTNTAGGAGGTTTGCCAAAGAGTAACTCCATAGGCAAATCGATTGGTTTGTTNTCAAAATAAGAATCAATGAGTTCGATTCGTTTTTCCCTCGTGGCTTCCCCTACAACAGCAAAAGGGCACCTTTCTCTATTACATATGCTTTCGAATCGACTTAAACAACTCGGTGACACGGCGAGAACATAGCGCTCCTGTGACTCGTTGCACCAAATTTCCATTGGCGACATCTTTTCCTCAGCACTTGGGATCTCTCTCAAATAGAACTTGCCTCCACGATCACCATCTTTAACAAGCTCAGGTAAAGCATTTGATAATCCGCCGGCCCCTACGTCGTGAATAAAAGCAATAGGATTGTCCTCTTCAAGCTGCCAACACTGATCAATAACCTCTTGGCATCGCCTTTCCATTTCTGCATTTTCTCGTTGAACCGATGCAAAATCCAAGTCCTCACTACTTGCCCCTGATGCCATCGAAGAGGCTGCCCCGCCTCCTAAACCAATTAGCATAGCTGGACCGCCAAGGACAATAAGCTTTGCACCGACCTCGATTTCCCCTTTTCGTACATGATCTTCGCGAATGTTCCCGAACCCACCGGCAATCATGATAGGCTTATGGTACCCTCTAATCTCCTCTTTACCCTCTTCTCCTACAAATCGATCCTCGAGAGTTCTAAAGTATCCACACAAATTAGGTCGCCCAAACTCATTATTAAAAGCAGCTCCGCCAATAGGGCCATCAATCATTATTTCCAATGCCGATGCAATTTGGCTCGGTTTACCAAAATCTTCCTCCCATGGCTGAGGTAAGTCAGGTATTCGCAAATTCGATACGCTAAATCCTGTAAGACCTGCCTTTGGCTTGCCTCCCCTCCCGGTTGCACCCTCGTCCCTAATTTCCCCTCCAGAACCCGTCGAAGCTCCTGGAAAAGGAGCAATTGCGGTTGGGTGATTATGCGTCTCTACTTTCATGAGAATATGAATCTGCTCCTCGCGCAGTTTATATTCTTTAGAAGACGGATCCGGATAAAAGCGATGGCCTGGGCTACCCTGGATGACCGCCGCATTATCCGAATAAGCTGACAAAACATTATCGGGAGAAATTTGCTTTGTATTTTGGATCATTCCGAACAAGGTGTGCGATTGTGTTTTACCATCAATCGTCCAATCAGCGTTAAATATCTTGTGCCGACAATGCTCCGAATTGGCTTGAGCAAACATCATAAGTTCTATGTCGTTAGGGTTACGCTCAAGATTTTTAAACTGTTCATATAAGTAGTCGATTTCGTCATCTGCCAAGGCGAGTCCCATTGATTCGTTAGCTTCTATGAGTAAGTGTTTCCCTTTTTTTACATCTATTGAATCCATTTGTTTAGGATCTGATCGAGAAAAAAGTATTNCGGCTTGCGAAATATCATCTAACACCATCTGAGTCATACGATCATGTAATANAGTGTCTATATCTTTAACGACACTNNTTGAAGGGGNTTCTGTTAAACCGATATAGAACAATGTTCCNCTTTCNAGACGGGAGATATTTGAGAATCCACAGTTGTGGATAATCTCCGTCGCCTTACTTGACCATGGAGATATANTTCCCTGCCTTGGCACAACTAATCTCGTTAAAATCGTCTCGTTATTTTCGGTAATTTGTGAACTTGTATAGNCTTCTCCGTATCTTAGCAGNGANCTCAAGAGCTCTGATTGGGCGGCAAGAGAGTCAGGATTGCAGTCTAAAAAATGTATATATTGAGAACTTAGTGAGCAGACTGAAAAGTTTAGCCCTTTCAAGGTTTGGAGTAGTTTTGACGATTTAAAAGCGGAAAGAGCTGAGCCTCCTAAAATCGATTCCATCGATACTCCATCCAAAACTTATTATCACGGAAAGCAGAATTTTTAGTCGTCATATTCGCTAACATAACTAAAATACGTGTTCTTTTTCTGCATCAACCCTTCTGCCTTTAAAAAAATTACTGATGACAGTTGCGCATTGGTCTTCGAGGACTCCACCGAGTATATCTAGGCGGTGATTGTAAAAAGATTTTTCCGCGAGGCAAATTTGGCTAACTAATGCACCAGCTCTAGGTTCTTTGGCACCGAAAATAACCGCATCAACCCGCGAATGATACATTGCCCCTACACACATTGTGCAAGGCTCAATGGTAACATAAATCGCCGTCCGCGGGAGTCGATAATTCTGCTTGATAGCAGCCGCTTTCCTTAACACAACTATCTCCGCATGAGCCGTAGGATCGTTATTCGAAATGGATTCATTATGCGCTTCTGCTACGACCTCCATAGAGTCACAATCTACCAATATCGCGCCAACAGGAACTTCATTTTTATCTTTTGCAAAATTAGCTTGAGCTAAGGCTAACGTCATCCACCTCTCATGTTGATTCATACTTATTTGACTTAAATAATCGCTCATTAATCTAAATACAATCTTGCTTTTTTTCGAAATTTGAATAAATTCTTTGCTACAGCATTTCAGTATCAATACTCGAGGTGCGGGCTAACGCACATGATAGTAGCTTTGTAGACAATCTTTTTATCCCAAAGCTAATTACCTCACGCCTTCCCGCTTCTTTGAATATGAGTAATAAGCCCAAAGTAAGCGTGCAGCAACGGCTCTCCAGGGAGACCATTTTTCTGCCATTTGCCTAATTTCCCTTTCTGAAGGTCTCTCACGCAATTCAAATAATAGGCGCGCAGACTCCTGCAATGCGAGATCACCGGCCGCAAATACATCGGCTCGAGCCAAGCTAAACATAGTGTAAATCTCTGCAGTCCACACCCCAATACCTGATACCTGAGTCAGTGTATTTATCACTTCCTCAGATGACATTGATCTAAGCGACCTAAAATTTATCTTTGACTCAGCCAACGCACGCGCATACCTTACTTTCTGTCTACTCAACCCAACGGCACGTAATTCAGCATCATCCGCCCTCATGATTTTACGCGGCCCATTTAGATTTGCCTTAACAAGACGCTTCCATATAGAGTTAGCAGCAGCCACACTTACTTGTTGACTTATTATCGCACCTAAAAGTCGCTCAAAACCCTCAGGGCTTAGTCGAAGTGGCAATTCGCCCGTAACCTCTAATGCGTATTTAAATCTAGGCTCTATATTGGCTAAAAACGACGCTCCTTCGTTGATACATTCCTGACTTTGTATAGCTCTTTCCTTCATCAAATCAGACCTTGAGCTCTACCTTTGTAACCCCATAAGCCATCATGTCAGCTAGCTTTAATATCTTCCTTTGAACAAACTTAAGCCGGGTTATCCAAGGCAAATTCCTAATCATAAAAAGAGTAAATAGATTTTGCCTCTTTAGCAATGTGGCTGGTTTCTTTTGGAAATCTTGAATTTGCCTCACCTCACTTAGCCTTTCTCTTTCTATATCGCCAAATGCCTGATCAAGACGAGTGTGAGTTGGATCTTCTAAAAGAAGGGGGACGAGATGATTAGCCGTCACAATTGCGTCCCTAAGGGCAATGTTGATCCCTTGTGCCCCAACTGGATTCATAGTGTGTGCTGCATCACCCAATAAAAGAGCTCCGTCCTTACTCCAAGTATTGCACCTATCTAGCTGAACACTTAAGACAAATTTATTTGAGATATTATCTTTGTTTCTCTTCAAATGATCGGCTAAGTCTGGCGGACATTGTCTTTGGATTTCTGAAACCCAAGCATCGTCTCCTATTTTTTTTATATCTCCGTATGTTCCTTTCGTAATTATCCACCCAATCTGCAGCTCATCATTGTAACAAGCCGGGCAGATCATGAACCCTTTTTTTACAATATTAATAAGCGCTGTCCCCTGGTCTAAAAATTCATGAGGGTATGGTACTTTGAACCATACAACATCAATAATTTGTTTAAAGTCGATTACCTCAAATCTGAGTTTTCGCCTAAGCGTAGAATTTCTCCCATCGAAGCCAACAACAACCTTAGCATTTAAATCAAAAATTTTTCCGCGTTGGGAAACTTTCAATCCAGAAACCCTATTGTCCTCACGAAGAATATTCAACGCCCGACACCCGCGAAAAAAGGTGAAATTGCTCTTAGTCGAACTACTGGTAACTATATGNTCAAGTAGAGCTGGCTGGGATACCCATCTGAGACCACCTCGTTTTCTAAAAGGAAGCCGAAAGCTTACTAAGGGTTTCCCTTGGTTATAAACTTTAGCCTTNAGATTTTTTTGGATAGGCAAATTTATCCTGTCAAGATCAAACCCAATGCTCTTTAACGCCTCGTACCCGCTCGGCATTATTCCTTCACCTCTAAACTCTTGGGAGAACTCCGACTGTCGTTCAATCAATGCTGTGCTGATACCCCTATCAGCACAAATACTTGCTAATGCAGCACCTCCAGGACCCGCACCACAAATTACTATGTCAAAGTTTTGCTTCTTGGTGTCTGACATAAAATGCGCACTAAAATTAGCTAATCTTGCTTTGAAGCTTTATCAAAAACTTCATCTACCCCAAATCTTTTTAAAATCATAACCATAGTCAGAAATAACGCATTAGCCANAGCATGAAAAATCAAAAACTGGGTAGCTAATAAGCNATNGTTGAANACACCACCNATATAGATCAATAGAAGCAACAGGCAAGAACTTATCAAATGTAAAAACAACGCATAGCTTTTGTTCTCAAGTATTAAGGATGTCAGCAGGACTATCAAAACAAGAGTCAGTCCAAATATCGAGGTTTCTTGGTAGGTTTGGGAGGAAANACTNGTGGCTAATATTCCNGCAAAAATCACNATAGAAAATAATTGGATAATGGCAAAAACTTTCTGNTGAATGTTCAGCGGGGGGCTAAACTTTTCATCAAANNTTANAGNATCTAAGGNTNNNTCTTCCTCNACNGCATCGTCGGGACGCCAATAAGTGGGTCCATACCAAATCTTCAGCTTATTACTCAGACTTTTTGTGCGAACAGTATCATGAACCATCTGATGAAAAACTTGAAAATTAGCCCAGANAGGATTCCAACTTNCCAAGGGTTTTACTGTTCCGTAAATCGGCTTGACGTTTTGCTGCTCNGCAATATAGGTACCAAAAATTCGATCCCAGAAGATAAATACACCACCGTAATTNGCATCTATNTATTCTGGGTTTTTGGCATGATGAATACCATGGTTCATCGGAGTAACAAATACCTTTTCAAAAANCCCCAGATGCCCAATATGCTTGGTGTGTACCCAGAATTGATACACCAAGTTAATGCCNGCCACTGTAACAAACATCTGTGCAGGAATCCCTATCACAATCATTGGTAAGTAGAACACCCATTTCCAAAGCCAGCCAGTGCTAGTTTGTCGGAGTGCAGTTGAGAGATTAAATTCTTCCCCGTGATGATGTACACAATGCGTAGCCCATAACACTTTAATTTCATGGTGCATTCGATGCATCCAATAGTACAAGAAATCATAAAAGACAAAGGCTACTAGCCAGGTCCACATACTTTGCGGAGAGAGCAAATCGCTACTGAGGTAAGTGCCAACATAAGCAAAGACCACACCTTGAAAGCCGAGATTAAGCATTGGAGGCAACCGACTAATTAACCCCAGCCCCAAACTTGTAAAAGTATCACTCACTCGGTAGTTATTCTTACCCGTACGGACTCCATAGACATACTCAATGAAAATTAGAACCAAAAAAATTGGTACAGCGAAAGTAATAATGATCGATTTATCGGTAGCAATCATTGCTCATTTTCCTATTTCGAACAAAACCATATCTCATTACTCGAAGAACTAGCGACATTTAATTGATGTACCACACTATCATAGCCCCTTGGCTTTGTAAGAAGCAGCGACTTTTTCTATAGCGACCAAATAGGCGGCTGTTCTTAAATCATCAACGTTCTCTCTTTCATGCCAAAGATCACGCATCGACTTCAAAGCACCACGCATAGTGTCATCAAGACCTGACCGAACTAACTCAAGTTCGCCAGCACCTTTCATGTAGTCCTCTTTAAAATTTGCAGAGATATTCCATTTATCCCCGAGAACTTGAGATATAGTTTCAAGTTCACTTATTACTAGTTCATTCCGTGCTTCTTGCTCTCTTCTTTGCATACGGCCAAATCTCATGTGACTGAGATTTTTAACCCATTCGAAATAAGACACAGTAACGCCGCCAGCATTAGCATACATATCAGGAATAATAACGCTGCCTTTTTTCTTTAATATCTCATCTCCGCTCGCAGTTATTGGTCCATTAGCTGCTTCAATGATTAATGGCGCTTTAATATCTGAAGCATTGTTGACATTAATTACCCCNTCTAATGCCGCAGGAATTAGCACGTCGCATTCTTTTTCCAAAAGAGCGGCTCCATTTTCAANAAATTCAGCGTCTGGAAAACCACTTACTCCTCCATTCTCAGCAATCCAATTTCTGACAGATTCAATATTCAAGCCGCCTTCATCAAGCAATGCACCATCTCTTTCGATAATTCCGATGATAACCGAACCATCTTCCTCGCTCAGAAATTTCGCTGCATGATAGCCGACGTTACCAAGCCCTTGAACAATGATCTTTTTCCCATCCAGTGAGCCAGAAAGCCCGGCTCTACTAACATCNTGAGACTCCCGAAAAAATTCGCGCAAAGCATACTGAACCCCCCTTCCCGTGGCCTCAACCCGACCAGCAATTCCACCAACATTTATTGGTTTACCNGTAACACANGCNTTAGCGTCAATATCTGTCGTATTTATCTGGGTGTATTGATCAGCAATCCAAGCCATTTCTCGCTCTCCCGTTCCCATATCTGGAGCAGGTACGTTTTGGCTTGGGTTGATCAAATCGCGTTTTATTAATTCCGATGCAAATCTACGTGTAATTAACTCTAATTCATGTTCATCATAATCTCTCGGATTTATACACAGGCCTCCCTTTGAACCCCCAAAGGGTACATCGACTAAAGCACANTTGTATGTCATCAAAGCAGCTAAAGCTTCAACTTCATCTTGATTTACGGAACTGGCATACCTTATTCCGCCTTTGACTGGCTCCATATGATCAGAGTGAACAGCCCGATAGCCTATGAAAGTATGTATCTCACCTCTGAGCCGCACTCCAAANCTGGTCGTGTAGGTTGCNTTGCAAACCCTAATTTTTTCTTTTAGCCCTGGGGGTAGCTCAATTAAATCAACCGCCCGGTTATACATTATGTCAACGCTCTCGCGAAAGCTCGGCTCTTTCACAGCTAGTATCCTCTTATTTTTATTTAACGCTCACGTTTTGAAAAGCTAACCTAGATTAACATCTTGATTAGCAATACTTGCGAGCGGATTTTCTTAAAAACTTACTTTTTTCAATATTATGAGTATAAAGGACTGACTCTATAAAAAAATAGCAGTAAAAGATAAATTTGAACATTCAGAATGAGCTTAGAAATAGCTTTGGAGTAAAAATGCAGATTAATCGCGTGAGAATAGAGACCCTAATCTTTGAATGATGCCTTTCTGATCGCGACTTTTATCATATTCCTCATTTGTCCGCTGTCTGAGCTTAGCTTCAAGAATTTTATCTACAATTTGAGAGAGCTGGTCTTTCTCAGGGTGTTGAGAAATATATTCTTTTAGTTCTTTTTGTTCTTGCTTGGTCATCTTTTGAAATTTAACACATTTATATGAGTTCAGAGCATTTCCACCCTCTAGCTCAGACTCATCATGCTCAGAACGCGGATCAATGCTAAAAGCCCCTATATTTGCGGCCTTTAAGTCTGACCTAAGTGAATCAATTAATTCCCAATCTAGATTTTTTGCAAAGCTCTCATTGTCAACAATAATTATCTTTCTTACTCGATCAGTTGTGGATGAGCCTACTAAGGATATATCTATATCCTCTAATTCTTTATTTATTATAAGCGACAAATCATCTCCAAATTTAGGATCAAAATACAATAGCTTTAGGTCAGTTTCTTTTTTAAGTTGACTGACTAAGACTTCCTTATAGTAATCCAGATAGGATTCCACTTCTGATTGAAAGAGGCAAAACGGTACATCTGACTTCAAACAAATCAAAGCTTCGCTGATGCATTCTTTATGTTGCTCAAGCAAAAAAAACTCAGCGTCTATTTTCCATTCGCCTATACTCATTTCATTATCTTCTATCAACCATCTTAAGTTGTAGGAACTGCACTCTAACCTAAAGTTAAAGCCACGCTTTCTAGAGTNACCAGATCAGAGAACTGAATATAATGCCTTACAAAATCTCCGCAAACAATCATTACTAATGACGTATAATGAAAAGCTTTGCTTAAAGTCTATTACCCCTTTCATCAAAATTCATCTCTGACGGTATCTTCAAGGCAGGCTTGTGAACCTTCTCACCGCTTTGAGTAAAAGTATTTAGTTGGAATACATATGCGATGACTTCGGCCACGGCCTCAAACAAAAGTCTTGGAATATCCTGATTTACCTCCGTAGTAAAAAACAGTGCTCTCGCTAACTGTGGTTCCTCGAAGATATGAATACCAGANTCCTCCGCCTTCTCTNTAATTTTTCTAGCCATAAAATCAGCACCCTTCGCTATAACCTTTGGTGCCTCATCTGTGCCCATCTCATACGCAAGCGCAACAGCAAAATGAGTTGGATTTGTAACAATTACATCTGCTTTACTCACAGCTTCCAAAGTNGTTGCCATTGCAGCTTCTCTCTGTTTCTCTCGTATGCGCTGCTTTACCTCAGGCCTACCTTCGGTATCTTTATACTCATCCTTAATTTCTTGAATCGACATCTTTAATTTATTCTTAAAAGAAATCACCTGATAAGGCACATCTACAGCAGCAATTATGAGTAATGATACCGAGATTAATAGAACTCCANTGGCTAGTGTGCTTAAACCCTCGCCTGTTGCAAGATGCAAATCAATTACATTCAGNGTAAAAATTTCGTCAAAAAAAATGTAAAGAACTAATGTAACTACTGACCCAATGACGGCTAGTTTAAGAAGCCCTTTGAACAGCTCAACTAAACTTTTCAAACCAAACATTCGGCCAAGCCCTTTTATAGGGTTGAGCTTTGACGCTTTTGGCAAAAATCCTTTTATTGAAAAACCGATACCTCCAACAAGAAATGCAGCTCCAAAAGCAAGAAATATAGTCACGGCAAAAATTGGAGCAACCGAGAAAAAACCCCTNATAGACAGNGTCCCAAAAAATGGTGGAATTAATGAAGAGTCTGTAACCACACTGGCGTCAAAAATAAATGAATCTTGTAAGATNGATAAAATACCNCGNCCCATATCCTCGCCAAGCAGNTATATTACTATTGCGACTGCAATTGTAAGNAACGCGACAGACAAATCTTGAGACCTTGCNTATTGACCTTCCTCTCTAGTTTTTTCTAATTTTCGGGGTGTCGGTTCCTCTGACTTAATATCATCTTCAGCCATTATGGTCCCCCTAANAAGCGGCTAAACACTTCGAACCCGTCTCGCCAAAACAAGTCTATTCTTTGAACGATACCTGGNAGCGCTATTAAGACAATTAAAATTCCAGATAGCATTATTGCCGGNAAACCAACCGAGATAATGTTTAGCGCTGGTGCGGATCTTGTAATCATGCCAAGCCCNGCGTTGACCAATAGAACTGATATTATTACGGGNAGGGCNACTATCAATCCTCCCAGGAAAAGAAGAGGNGTCCATTCAAGAAAAAGGTCATAAATTATTTCTAANGAAAGGCTTTGGGCAATCGGGATAGTTTCAAAACTTTGAATTAAAATTTGAATTAAGAGTANATGACCGTCCGCAATAATAAATATTAAAGTGGATAAAATTACTAAGAATTGGGAAATAACNGGAACATTACCTAAGGTAGGATCGACCATATTGGCCATACCCAGCCCCATCGAGTTAGAAATTGCCTGTCCGCCCACGGTGACTGCGCCATTTACTATTTGAAGAATAAACCCAGCAACCAAACCCAAAAAGATCTGCACTAAAAGCGTAGTAATCAACTGATCNACACTCAAAACCTGTGCATCAAATTCAACTACATTAATGGCAAGCAGGGTTAGCATAACCGCCACCATGATTCTAAATCTGATATTGAACGCACCTACTGTAAATATGGGTGCTGAAATTGTAAAAGCTGAAATGCGGACAAACGGTACCAAGAAAGCATAAAAATATTCGGCTATATCTGCTGCTAAGATATTAATCATTGCAAGTAAATTGGGATATTCATCAATAAGGTCTGAAAATGTTCGACGAGAACACCTATTTGCCAATTTCCAATGAAAAATAGTAGCAAGACCAAAATAATCAACTTGGGAATAAAACTAAGAGTCATTTCTTGCACTGAGGTCGCGGCCTGAACGATGCCAATTAAGACACCGACCACTAAAATACCAAGAAGCAATGGCCCGGCAATTAAGGCTCCCATTAATAGAGCGTCTTGTCCTAGAGTAATTACATCGGAAGCGTTCATGACCCTGTTATCCTTAATTTTTAATTAATTATAGAGCGAAACTCGCGGTTAACGATTGCATTATGAGAATCCATCCGTCTGCTAAAACAAATAACATAAGCTTGAAAGGCATGGAGATCATCATTGGAGAGAGCATCATCATGCCCATGGACATTAAGACACTAGCCACAATAAGATCAATAATCACAAATGGGATATATATAAGAAACCCAATTGTGAAGGCAGTCTTTAATTCAGACGTCATGAATGATGGAATTAGTACACTCAGAGGGATATTGTCTTCATTCCCATCGTATTCGTACTCTCCAATATCTGAGAAGATCATTAGATCGTCCTCTCGCGTCTGAGTGATCATAAACGTTCTTATGGGAGAAAGTGCAACGTCTATCGCTTCCTCAGCAGAAATTTGTTCCTCGATATAAGGAACTGCAGCATCGTTGTAGACTGTCTGAAGTATCGGGGACATTATAAAGAATGTAAGAAAAAGGGATATACCAATTAATACTATGTTGGGAGGCGTTTGAGCCGTGCCAATAGCCTGACGAAGAAGAGACATAACTATAATAATTCTAACAAAGGAGGTCATCATTATTAAAAGAGACGGCAGTAAAGTTAACACCGTCATCAAAATAAGTACTTGAAGAGTTAAACTATACTCGGTGCCTCCAGCTGCATTTTCACTGATGTTCAACAGAGGCACTCCAGCTTGCCCTAAAGCCGAACTAGAAATCGAAGATAAGATTGTTACAAAAAATAGCTTACGCATAATAAACAATTTTCTTTTCTATTGTTTTAACTCAAAAAAGCAACAAAGTATGCTCTTCCTCTTAAATTATCTGGTCTGAGATACACGTTGTGACCCATCCTGAGGCTCAACAACCTTTTCAGTCCATAAGTGTTCTACTTGGTTTCCAGAAACTGCTAATAAAGACTCATTGCCTCTTGCTCTGACGAGAACCAATTGTTTCGTAGTGTCTATATAAGTTTTGGCCAGTATCTCTACCTCACCGTTGTTTTGAGAGAAACCAGAGGGTCTAAACCTACGCAGATAATAAAGAAAAAAAAGTAACAGCAGGAAAACAACAATTAGAGAGGCAATCACTCTAACTGCGCTAGAAATATCCATAAAATCTACCCTTTGCTTCGCTATTTTTAGCTTTCACAGTCGGAACTATGTCGGGGTATTAATGTGATTAACTTCAGCAAATTGCTTTATGTAGCTTCTTGTCCAAGCTTTAATCTCGCGCTTTTAGGTACAATTTGAGTTAGTCGAATACCATAACGCTCATTAACTAGAACAATCTCACCTTGGGCAACCAATGTATTGTTAACCAAAAGGTCAAGCGCCTCTCCTGCTAATCGATCTAACTCCACGACCGAACCTTGAGTAAGTTGCATTAGTGCCTTTATGGGTAAAGATGTTCTCCCCACCTCTACTGATATCGTCACCGGAATGTTTCTCAATAGGTCTGAGTCTAAACTTAAATTCTCAAACGGAGCATCATCAGAACCTTTACCGCTCACAACGCTTTCAGCTCCCTGTAAAAGAACGTCTGACTCACTGTCTGTTTTATTCTCATCTTCAGCCATGCACTTACTCTCCAAGTAATTTAATCGAACTACTCGAACTCNTCNGTCTTCGTAGTCTTCAGTTCTACCGCTGCCTTTCCATCGTATTCACCNACCANGCCNTTGAATGCNANAGATCCATGAACTTCAACTTCTGCGAGATCATAAAGCTCAATTGGCAATACTTGACCCACAGANAGCGATTGAAGTTCTCCAAAGCTCAACTCAAAATCAGAAACTTTCACTTTTACCTCTAATGGTATTTCTTCGCACGCATCGTGTAGATCTTTAGTCCACCTAATCGTTTGTTCCGTTTCTTCTTCGGTTGTAACGACCCTACTTCTCAACAAATCTCTAATGGGTTTTAGCAGAGAAAAGGGCTGGATAATTTGTATATACCCTTCTTCCTCTTCCCCTTCTAAATCGAATGAAAACTTACTAACTAGCATAGAGTCCGAATCATCAGCTATTTGCACAAATGCTGGGTTTATTTCCTGACCAACTCTCTGGAAGTCGACTGAAATTATTGGAGCCCAAGCTTCCTTTAGCGAACCTAGGAGTATGTTCAGCAATAAGTTAATAATTGTGTCTTCAGTGGGAGTAAATATTCGCGTGGCTGCAAGTTCCTCAACGCTCCTACCAAAACCTCCAAAAAAACTATCTAATGTAGAAAAAATAATTTTAGGGTCAATTACAATTAGACTGATACCTCTCAAGGGATCCATCCTGAAAGTGCTTATAGCTAAAGGTGCAGCAAATGAGCTAAAGGCCTCTCTGAAAGTCTTAATTTGAACCTTTTCTATTCCTATTTTTGGTGTCGTACGCAAAACCTCTATCAGCCCTATTCGCACTTGCCTTGCAAACCGCTCATTAACTAAATCGACTGCGGCCTGGTTGAAGCCTAAGGCGCTATCCTCCATTGTGAGATCATGACTTACCGCACCAGACTTGCCCGACGCATTAATAACGTTAGCTGCTGAATCATTCATTGACCCGGCTATGGCTTCCAGTTCTTCGTCTGTCAAATCTGTTTTTTTACCTTCCATTTTTCTCTCGATAACAGCTTAATTCTACAATTTTTATTGCATAAGAAATTCTGTGAATAAGATACGTTCAATACCACCAAAACCTTCAAGTTGTTCAAGCTCAGAGTTAACGACTAGCGCAAGCTCTTGACCCATCCTCTGGCGGAAGCCTTCTTCAACTGTTTCAGCTTCGGTTACGAATGATAGGTGCTCAAGAATCGCAGCACGAACTGCAAATTCATGCTTAACCACATTATCTATCACCATTTGATCGTAATGAGTACTAACAGTTAAATTCATTTGCATAACTTTTCGTGAGTCGGAAACATTTGACACAAATACTTGTGCAAATTGATGGTAGAGGGTGTCTAGTCGATTTGTATCGGGAATTTCTAACAACTGGGGAGCATCAGGGTTTTCCTCGGATGCAGCACTTAAGGCTGGACCCGGAGAACCCCCTTCGATGGCGTTCAGCCTTTCTATAATTTCATCATTGCCGCTCAAGGCACCGGTAAAATAGAGGATTCCCAGTATTAGCCCGGTTACCAAAAATATAGAGCCCAAGCCAGCGGCCGCTATTATTAAAATTGTCCTTCTACCGATTCCCGTAGGTGCCGCTGTATTCTCTTCAGCCATAATCTATTTCCTACCAAATTTGAGGTTGTCTCTGTAATCGAAATTAAACATAAGTATCTAAACCAGTTTCCGGATCCGAGGTGTCACCATTCTCATGGGTTTCAGATTTCGAATCGTTGAACTCTAAGGTCCCAACGTCTCTATCTTCCTTATTCATAAAATTATCTTCACCCGACTGGCTGTATTTTTGATTAGAACCGCTTGAATCTTTATTTGCATTTAAGTTGACAAGAAGCTCGTTCAATTTATCTGTCTGCAGATTCTCTCTCAGAGTAGGAAGATTCTGCTCTAAAATTTTTGTTGCCTCTGGATTATCGCCAATCATCGTAATTTTCAAACCAGCCAAATCAGAATAGTTTATCTCTATACTAATTTTACCCAAATTTTCTGGGAAAAGTGCAACTGTAAACTTAGAGGTCCCCGAGAATGTTTTTGTCAGTTGGCCCATTATTGCTTCTTGAATTCCAGAATTGAAATTGGAAACCGCAACAGTCCGCGAATTCAAATCAGTTCGATTGGAAACTACGGGTTTATCTGACTGAGAATGTGCAAACAGCTCTGGCCCAAGTGAATCTAGTCTTTCACCTTTCGGATTGTTAATACTAGAAACAGTCTCTTCTAGCGTCAAATCAACATCCGCGGGAGGAATCATTTGGTTATTCACATCAGAGCTCTTTAAAAACTCTTCTCTTTGAATTTGAATANCAGGTTCTAACCCACCTATTTTNAGAGAATTTNTAGTNGNTTCAAAATTTTCNACTCCAAAACCTTGCCTTAGTTCACCNTTTGNAGANTTTCTATCNGCATCTGCNTTTAGCTTCCGCTGAGGNTCAATTACCACTNTAGGAGCGCTTATATTCTGTCTGTNAACATTAGANTGCAACTGATATTGTCTCAATACATTATCTGCAGCCGAACTTTTGTTCTGACTATCCTCGAGCGGTTGAGTTTGGACCGATTTAAATTTATCGTAACCTTCAAGGTAGGCCCCCATTTTTGGATCGAATTCCTGAGGGTTTTTACTTACAAACTTTTCTTTAGGGTTACCTTGGTCCTCACCGGCAGGTATTCTCTGTTTTTCTTCATCCCTCAAAGCTCCAACTTGCGAGACGTCTTTTCCGAATTCTTTAGTATTGTTTGCAATCGCATACTCTTCAGTTGGCTGCATATCCGCATTTAGGACGCGCGAATTTAACTCTTTTTGGCTCAGCTCAGATTGCTTCATGCTGCTGCTTGCAAGCGGGAGTATCTCCTTCTGAGCAGACCCATCTCTATTGGAATATTCTCCGATAACTTCGCTATTGTGTATATGACCTGGTTCACGTCGAGCATTATGAAACTGACTTTCTAGGTCAGTTTCTCGACCTTCAGCATCAACAGAAGTTATGTGCTCAGCGCTATCCTTCGNAAGTACCNGNGTTNCTTTCTTTATATTCTTTGNTTAGGACNTCCGCTTCTANANGTTGAAATGGANATTGANTTGTCGAGGTGGAATTCTCATCAAAATTAGATTTCAAATCNGTAGCAATTTCGTTCTTACCTTCGAATTGCTTTGTTGTTTCTTTAAAGTTTCCTTCTGAGAAAACAGCTTTATCTAATTGCGCTGAATTCTGAGAGTTAGCTTGTTGGGATGGTGAAAATCCCTCCTCGCTAAAATAATTAGCCATTACTTGTGATTTAAGCTCATCACTATAAGAACCAGGGCCCAGAAGCACAGGTCTTCTTTCNTTCAATGTNGCAACCGTTATTCGGTCTTCGGCGCTTTGCGGAGATAAACTCGATAACTTTATTTCAGCACCTAAGTCATTTATATCGCTGACCCTGCTATCCCCATCAAGTTCTGCTGGACCTGACGTTCTATAGTTTAATGCAGCTCTNAATTTNGCAAGAAGATCAGAATTTTCTCTGGGTTCTAATTGGGTGCGATGAATTTCTCCGACATCGGTTTTCACTTCTGGCGCTAATTCCTGCGAATCATCTAAAAATACTTGTCGTAAGAGAGTNTGAAGTTCAGNTTCATTGACACCTTCTCCGGCAAGCTGATTTTTTATTACTTTTTCACTAAGCGGCGATTGCGGCATACTTCTGCCACTTTCAGCCACATTTGCTTCCGCATTGGATTCAGGAATACTTTTTATAGCCTCTTTGAGTAAGTCAGCAAACGAATGTCCCTCTGGGGACGGCGCGTCTGCAGGCTGCATTTTTCCTGATATTTGNCTGACAATATCAGCGATATCGTATTTCGGTANTGTATTCATACTTAAAACCATACTCTCGGTAGATTACTTATTTTCATCGCACACTAGAATATGAGCAATTAACGTACCAAACTTTTTAANNATTTAATCTATCNACCCAAAAAAGCTGANTTTATCTTTGGCTTGAAATAAAACCGCTCAGAGCAAGGGAGTCTAGCTCTTTGTTTTCAATCGTTTTTTCTTTTAATTCCATTTGAAATCTCTTATTTTCCCTTACCTTGTTATATTTTAGTAGTTCCTCCTGGTGCCTCATAATTCCGCTTGTCACCACCTCCAAGGCCAGCTGACATTCGCTGTGAATTTTTTCTAATTCTTTCCTTCCGGTCGCTAACTGAGTAACCATTTTCATGTTAGTGTTAATTTTCTGCATGCTCTTCTCAAACTCGGTCTCTTCCTTTATCCCAGAAGTATATTCAAGTATGTACTTATCNATATCTTTGATCCGCTTTTCTAGGCGGGCCTTTTCTAAAGATAAAGATCTTTTTCGCTGGCTCAACTTGCCCANAGCAGCAGTCTCCCTCTCCGCTAAAATTTCCCATGCGGTTGAGTTTTTCACGACATAATAACCTTATGCAAACTGTCCACAGAATCTTTCAGATCTATGGCTTCGGCGCTGTCTTGCCGCAGAAAATCATCGATCATGGGCTTAAGGCGTATGGCCTCGTCGAGATCAGGATCAGTGTTGGGCGTATAAGCGCCGACTTGAATCAGATCTTGTTTTTGAACATACAAGGACCAATACTTTCTTAATTTTTGCGCTGCGGTAAAGTGATCAGCTGGTATGAGGGACGAAGCTACCCTTGAGATGGACCCCTCAAGGTCAATTGCAGGGTAATGGGCCGCATCGGCCAATGCTCTTGACAACATGATCTGCCCATCTAAAGTCGCCCTCGACAAATCTACTATTGGGTCAGCTCTATCATCACCCTCTGCAAGTACCGTGTAGAAGGCTGAAATAGATCCCACGCCACCGGGGCCAACACCAGCCCGCTCGATAAGTTTAGGGAGCAAACTAAACACCGATGGTGTATAGCCTTTTGTAGTTGGCGGTTCACCAACCGCTAACCCAATTTCTCTTTGAGCGTGTGCGACGCGGGTAAGACTATCGAATAGTAGAAGCACATTTTTACCCTTGCTACAGAAGTATTCAGCCACCGAGTGCGTTAACTTGGCGGCCTTAATTCGCATAACCGGCGAGAGGTCCACGGGCGCGGCCACAACTACCGCTTTTTTTAATCCATCATCCCCTAGAGTCTTTTTAACAAATTCCTGAACCTCCCTTCCCCTCTCACCAATTAGACCAATTACTACGACGTCTGCTTCTGTGTTACGGGTTAGCATGGCCATCAATACGCTTTTTCCAACACCAGAGCCAGCGATCAGGCCTGCTCGTTGGCCCTTACCAAAAGTTAAGCAGCCATTTATGGACTTTACACCCGTATCTAAGACTTCAGTAATGGCGCCTCTTGCCATCGGATTTACTGAATGACTATCTAATGGCACCTGCGACTCATAATTTATGTCACCCCTCCCGTCGATTGGTTCTCCCAAACCATTGACAACACGCCCCAGCAAAGCATCACCAACACTGCAAGCAGACTCGGAATGGATTAGCCGAACTAAGCATCCTGCCTTTATTCCATCAAGGAAGTGTACAGGCATGAGCACGATCTTTTGCCCATCAAAACCGATTACCTCAGCGTCAATTGATCGATGCTTTCCGTCAATTTCAATTTCACACTGTGCTCCTATTTCAGCAGATATACCTGACGCCTCAATAGTCATCCCTACGACTCTGGTCACTCTGCCCAATCGCTCGTTGGCTACAGGCAGCAAGTCTCCTGATAGATTTTGTAATTCGCTGACAAATGTATCTGATGCTCTCACTTTTAATGTCCTATCCCGCCTTTTTTTTCACAGACTTTTTCTTGCTGGGAACCCTATTTTGCGAGCTCCTGGAAGCAGATTTTTTCTGTGTATCACCCATAATTTGATCAACTATTTGCTGAACCCTATTTTCTTTCATGCTTTCAATTATGGAGTCACCCATAACGGCGCGGGCACTGCCTGGAGTTAGCCTAGGATCAGATAATATCTTCACCGAATTTTCTGTATCAGGTTCAAAGTCTTTAAGAATGGATGCATCACTCGGATTTAGAAACAATCTAACAGAACCATCCGATTCGAGAGTGATCTGTTTCAAAATTGTCTCAACGATTTTTGAGATTGAATCTTCACTCTCCGCCAAATCAACCTGTAAGATGGCCCTTAGTGCACTAACCATGAGCTCGCGGATAGGGTCATAAAATTCATTCAAATCCACATATTCATTCGCAATGGTTGAGAGCAGATTATCAAGCTGCTCTAGCCTTCCACTGAATTCAAGCTGCTCATTTTCTTTGCATGAATTGTAGCCTCGGAGGTATTCGGTTTCTCCGTATTCTTGGAATTCAGCAGTGGTATATTTTGGTAAAAGCTCTGGCGGAATAGATTCCTCAGCTTCTCCTATATCAGTATCGTTCTGAGATACACTGACTTCATCGTCATGGGGTGCAGAACTTTCAAGTAGATCAACGTCTTGATCGTCCGTCGTCATATTTTCCGAGATGCTTAATTCAACCTCTTCTTTGTGTTCCTCTAAGTTTATAGGTCTCGAAAGATTAGTTAATTCCGTAAATTGGTTGTCCTTCTTTGGTTGAATAACCCATGGAGTAAACTCAGCTGTACTAGACAAAATCATCCCCCCTTCCCGCTAGAACGATATCACCAGCATCGGATAAACGTCGGGCAATACGCAGAATATCTTTCTGAGCCTCTTCTACATCAGTAATTCTAATAGGACCTTTATCCTCCATGTCATCAAGAAACATCAATCTGGCCCTTGTTGACATATTACTAAGGAATTTTTCTTTTACTGGTTCCGTGGCACCTTTAACGGCTGTCATCAATAGATCGTTATCAATGCTTCTCATCAGAGTTTGAACACTCCTGTTGTCAAGACCATCAAAGTTTTCGAAGGTAAACATATTGTCTTGAATTTTATTTGATAACTCCTCGTCCTTCTCTCTTATTCCCCCAAGAATTTCCCCTTCCATATCCGTCTTCGTAAAGTTCATTATCTTAGCCGCAGTGCGAATACCTCCAAAACTAGAGGCTTTTGCCGAAGAACTCGAACTAAACTGCTCCTGCATGACAGCCTCAAGTTTTTCCATTGCACTTGGATGAACTGTTTCTAATGCCGCCACTCTCTGGACGACCTCTGGCCTCACCGTATCAGGAATAAAATTAAGAACATCAGCCGCAATATCATATTCAAGCACGGA
This sequence comes from Gammaproteobacteria bacterium, assembly GCA_002727755.1. Classification (GTDB taxonomy): domain Bacteria; phylum Pseudomonadota; class Gammaproteobacteria; order Pseudomonadales; family Pseudohongiellaceae; genus UBA9145. The sequence goes on from PBXX01000047.1 coordinate 29,819, forward strand.
CAATATAATCGCGATTATTTGTGGGTGCTCATTTTCAACCATTTCACCAATTGATCTTGCATCCATCCATTGCAAAACATCTAAACCCTTACTAGAAGAAGTAGGCATAATCCTTGCCAAAACGGACGCCGCCTTGTCATCACCAAGCGCCTTAGTGAATACATTTGTTACGTAATCNTTTGTNCCTAGACCAATGTTTGTTTGCTGTTTAATTGTNGCAACAAAATCATCTAGAACCATATTNACTGCTTCTTGAGAAAGGTCGGCAACACTTACCATATGTGCTCCAAGTGCTTGGACTTCGCGCGGCGACATGTAACTAATGATTTCTGCCGCCTGCTCCTCTCCTAAGAGCAGTAAAATTACCGCTGCTCTTTCCGCAGGGAGCAGATCAAATTCCGGTTTTTCCGAATCTTGTCCTGCTTCGGCAAGTTGAGTTTCTTCAGCCATTTTTTCTACTCCCCTTAACTTACGCTCTTCTGACCAACCATCTTCTTAAGAAGGCTAGCAACTCGAGAGGCATCCTCGTCTACGAGCATTCTTACGATAGCAACTTTATCGTCATAGGTATTCGCTGTATCAAACATATCCGCTGAAACATTTGACTTCCTTGGTCTTAGACGCGCTTTAATTTCTTCCAGAGTCTCACCNGTNTCTTCCGCNCGNGCTTTGATTTCCGNNTCACCNCGAAGGACTCGNTCGCCATCCCGATAAATCTCTCGNATACCCCCTGCCTCTTNTACTTGATCTTCNGACAACGTTTCTATCTCATCTGTATCGCTTTCTTCTTCTTCAGAGGTCTTCAANAGCTTNACTTCANTAGCGTCTGGAGTTTTAACAGAGACGCCATAGATAATCGGCCTCACAACAAATAGTAGGAAAGCAACCGCACCTAATAACATAGCAACTAAGTTGGCCCAGTATCGAATCGATTCATTTTCATACCAAGTGACCGGAGGGGCAGCGTCATCTCTAAATTGTGACACTAACACCATTACAGAATCACCTCGCGACTCATCTATTCCGACTGCGCTTGCGACCAAGTTCTGTATGCCACTAACATCGTAGGNGTCCCCAGNATCNCCATTACCNAGCGTCATCTCTGAGATTGCATCCCTATTCAANACAACCGCAACACTTAGTCTGGTAATCTCACCAGTTGANCTTCTTTGNTACTGNATTTCCCTATCTACNTCATAATTCCTGGTAGTTTGACTACTACGGATACTTGAAGGATCCAGCTCATTAGCTACTGTATTGGCATCGACCAACACCGTATCCTGAGGCGCAACNTTAGTCGTTTCTCCNGGTACGCCTTCGGCAGGTACATTCGCTGAGGTATCTAGTGCTAACATCTCGGAGCGAGTGCTCGGTCCAGTACCATTCCTATCAAAAATTTCTGATGTTGACTCAAACTCTGAAAAATCCAGAGTAACGTCCACGTCGGATCTAACNTTGTTTTCACCAACAATTGGAGATAANAGATTCATAACCTTATTGTGGTATTGCTCTTCAAGGTTTCTTTTAAANGCTGCCTGCTCAGTTGCCTCTATCAGNCCAGACTCTTCCTGATCNGAAAGCAAGGTCCCCATCTGATCTACTACTGAGACATCATCAATTGATAGATAAGGTACACTAGAAGCTACCAGATTAATTATCGCTTGGACCTGAGAGGGACTAACCACTCTCCCAGGATATGTTTCTACAATCACCGAAGCTTTGGCAGGCTGACGGTTTCTTATGTAAGAACTTTGTCGAGGCGCAGCGAGATGAACCCGGGCAGTTTCTATCGTGGAGATTCGCATCACACTCCTCGCGATTTCACTCTCAATCGTAGCTATATATTGCGCCTGCTCCATAAACTGACTTGTCGTCATCGATGAGGCGCTTGTCAAAGAATCAAGTGACTGTGAACTNCCATCGCTTGGCAAGCCACTGGCCGCTANTAACATTCTTGCCTCATAATACTGACTATCCGGAACCATAAGGGTCCCTGTGCTTTGATTNATAGACACGGGGATATTTGCAGATTGGAGTTGGGCAAATGCCTCACTTCGATCNACCTCNGACATATTAGGATACAANGTCCTNGANCCNTCAGCNTTTANCCANTAATANACNANNANAAATAANAGNAGNGCAAAAAGACCGACCANAGCNGGAATAGTCCNCCTAACTAANGGTTGNGCNANGAAGTNNGAAACNCCANTNGAATNCATCCANGAGGTTACCTGCTTTTCNTCGCNATNNNTTNGCGAAGGAACTACTTCNCCGCNNNCCAAAGCAGNGNTTTNNTCTANTNCATCTGTTGACTNAAAGCTCTCTTNAGGGTTTTCTAAGGCCATTGTGTCAGCCATAACTAATTACCTTTCTATTAAGTTAAATAGATCCTTAAATTGGCATATTCATTATTTCTTGNTAGGCGGTCAGCACCTTGTTTCTCACCTGCAGTGTTGCCTCAAAGGCTATTGACGCTTTCTGCATATTCATTACAACCTCTGTAAGGGGAATATCACCCCCCATCTGAAATTCGTTCTGTGAGCTTGTCGAGAGATTCTGCAACTCATTTACCTCTGATATTGCTGAAGTAAAAGCTTTACTTAATTGACTTGAGAATGTCGGACCTNCTGATATGTCCGTCTCTTGATTTTGTGCGTTNCCTATCGCNGGCGATATCTCCCCACCGTTTTTTACTGCCTCGATCTTATTTTGATAATCTCTAATCTGCGCTAACAGATCTTGGGCACTTGCATTGATNTCCATGAGGTTTCCCCTAGTTTAAGTCCGGGCATAAGGGCCCGGTACCGGCAACCCAGCCTTTCTAAAATCATTTAGTTTTTGACGCAAAGTTCTCGGACTTATACCNAGTTCTTTCGCTGCTCTATCTCTTGTGGAATTCATCTTAAGAGCGTTCAGTATTTCATTTAGCTCAGAACTCGATTTTAGGTCGGATAATCTATTTATACTGNTAAACGGGAGTACGTTATCGCTCGNAGTTGCATGCANAGNTGTATCTTGTAATNTCAACTCTCGGTCATCCTCCGAAAACTCATCGAAGGTTATATGCTGCTCCAATATTTCATCCGTATCCGACAGAATTATCGCTCGTAGTATGACATTTTCTAATTCTCTGACATTACCCGGCCAGTCATGCGCTAGCAGTTTTCTAACAGCATTTTGGCTTATAACAATCGGCGAGTCGTTGCTATGNTTNTGAATAAATATTCTTGCTAGGGGCTCAATATCTCCAGGNCTCTGNGCCANTTCTTTTATATTNAGGACGAATNCTCCAAGGCGAAAATAAAGGTCCTCCCTAAATTCTTTATTCTTGATAGCACTTTTTATATTGATATTCGTCGCGGATAAAATCCTCACGTTCACCTCAATCGGCTTTGTTGCNCCGACNCGGTAAATTTGCTTTTCCTGCAAAACCCTCAGCAGCTTNNATTGNAGATTCTTCGGCATCTCTCCAATTTCGTCTAAAAACAAAGTGCCACCATGAGCTTCCTCAAAAAAGCCCTTATTGATCTGGGTAGCTCCTGTGAAGGCTCCTTTTTCATGACCAAACAAGGTGTCTTCCACCAAATTTTCGGGAATAGCTGCACAATTAAGTGCAATAAATGGAAAATTCGAGCGCTTGGAAGATTCATGCACAACCCTGGCAAGAACCTCTTTACCTGCTCCAGAAGGGCCTGTAATCAATACCTGAACATCTGACTTAGCCACTTTCGATGCCAAATCAAATAAACGTACACTCTCTTTATCCACAAAAACAAATGGATAGTCATCCGTCATACTTGTCATAATGATTTTCTAACTATTAGTTTCATTTACTGCTTTAGCTAATGTTTTAGCAATAAGTGGGCCAAAAATATTTTTTTCATTTTTTTCAATAGTTTAGAGTTTTTTGTGTTCTAAATATGACACAAAATTTCTAGTCGGCTAGGCAAGAAATAATACGAGTTGTCGGAAATAAGACAGCACCAGTTAGCGCAGAAATATCACTATCGAGATGAAGATTAGATTAGTGTGTATATTGAAGGTATTTGACTCAAGGTCCTTGAGGCAAGGAGGTCAGAGGTCTCACCCCTAACACCTTGAGTCAAATTCAGTTGCCGCTCCTCTCATGAGAAGACTGGCGGAAAAGTATTTGGCCCAAGGTCCTTGAGGCAAGGAGGTCAGAGGTCTCACCCCTAACACCTTGGGCCAAATTCGTTGTCGGTGCCTCTAGGAGTTGGGCACCAACGAACACTGCACCTAGCTGACTATCTTCTGACCTCTTTCACCCAAAGAGAAACAGTCAGCTAGGCTGGGTAAAGCAATTACTCTAATAGAGCCAGGACTATCTGTTTAGATTGATTCGCCTGGGCCAACATCGCCGTGCTAGCCTGCGCGATAATCGTCGTTCGTGATAGCTCCGATGTTTCAATCGCATAATCGGCATCAGCTATTCGGCTGCGAGATTGTTCCTGGTGCCTAGCCACGTTAGTCAGGTTGTCGCCTGTGTGCTCCATCCGTCGGATGTAAGCACCGTATTGCGCACGCTCTGATGATGCAGCCGTGATAGCCAGGTCAAGCTGAGTCAACGCATAAGTCGCGTTCTGTCTTGTTTCAATGTTAATCCGTTTGTCCGCGTTAAGGGCGGCACCGGCCGTGTCGGTCCCACCAACAGCCGCATCATCACCACCCGTCCAGAGGACCGCCGCCCCGTAGGCCGAGTTAGATGAATTAGCAACCGTGCCACCGAAGTTAGCTCCAGCTCCGATAAACTGGTCCTGTCCATCGCCAGCAGCGTAAGCTGCAGCAGTAAACCCAGCCCTTAACGTTCTCTCATTCCTGTGTGCAGCGTCAATAGTATTTCTTGGATCCCAAGACTTTAACGTCAGGGTTGTGGTCTGTGTAGCCGCCTTACCTA
>PBXX01000048.1 GCA_002727755.1 Gammaproteobacteria bacterium
TCTTTTTGATAATTAATATATTCACTAATATTTTCCTTAAATCCATCAGGATATTTATTAAAAATATCTATTTGTTTCTTTTGACAAATATCAAATAAAATAGCTCTAAAATGTAAATATATTACATTTGGATTGCTACGAGCCTTCGGTAACTGAAATTTGTCAGCGATCCTGACACTAAACAGGACTTTGGTATGACTCAATACAATGATGCTAACCCTGAAGAGACAAAAGAGTGGCTTGAAGCACTGAGGTCGGTCATAAGAGAGGAAGGTGCAGAAAGAGCCCACTTTCTTCTTTCCAGACTTTCTAGTGATACGAAAAGAATTAACTCAAATATCCCCTCGACTGCGTTAAGCACCCCTTACAGTAATACCATTTCCCCGTCGAATGAGGAGCGAATGCCTGGCGACATGTTCATGGAGCGACAAATCCGTGGCATTGTGCGGTGGAATGCAATGGCGATGGTGATGCGAGCAAATTTGAGAAATTCAAGCATTGGCGGACACATTTCAACCTTTGCATCGTCAGCGACTCTGTATGATGTAGGTTTCAATTACTTTTTTAGGGGACCTAACGATCATCATGAGGGAGATCTAATTTACTATCAAGGCCATTCCTCTCCTGGGATCTACGCGAGGTCTTTCTTGGAAGGCCGTCTGGATGAGGCTCAGTTGGATAATTTTCGCGAAGAGGTAAACGGTAACGGGTTGTCCTCATATCCTCATCCCTGGCTTATGCCAGATTATTGGCAATTCCCAACAGTATCAATGGGCCTTGGTCCAATTCAGGCCATCTACCAAGCGCACATTATGAAATATTTGAGTAGTCGCGGCCTAATGGATAACTCAGACCGGAAGGTCTGGGCATTCTTAGGTGATGGCGAAATGGATGAACCTGAATCGCTTGGTGCAATTAGCAAGGCATCTCGAGAGAAGTTAGACAATCTAATTTTTGTAATTAACTGCAATCTACAAAGGCTTGATGGTCCGGTTAGAGGGAATGGAAAAATAATTCAGGAATTAGAGGCTGTGTTCCGTGGTGCTGGATGGAATGTAATAAAAGTGGTTTGGGGTCGTCACTGGGATAAGCTGTTGCAAGCAGATTCGGACGGACTCCTGCAGGCTAGAATGGATGAAGTGGTAGATGGAGAATACCAAAATTACGCCAGTCGCGGCGGCGCTTACACCCGAGAACACTTCTTCGGAAAGAGTCCGCAGCTTTTAAAGATGGTGGAGCATTTGTCGGATGACGATATCATGGCGCTCAATCGTGGAGGGCATGACCCTTTCAAAGTCTATGCAGCCTACGCGGAGGCTGTAAAGCCAAACGGTAAACCAACCGTGATTCTTGCTAAAACCATCAAAGGCTATGCTTTCGGGGCCTCCGCGGAAGCGCAAAATGCGACACACTCGGTTAAAAAACTAGATATTGAATCTCTAAAAAAATTCCGAGACCGTTTTGGCATCCCGATTGAGGATAAAAAACTTGAAGATGTTCCGTACTACAGACCTGCAGAAGATAGCCTAGAGTTAAGGTACATGAAAAAGGCCAGGGAATCCCTAGGCGGCTCTGTTCCTCAAAGGCGGAAGGAGACCTATGCACTGAATTTGCCTGCACCAAAAATATTTGAAGATCTATCAAAAAGTAGTGGCGATAGGGAAATTTCTACAACAATGGCTTTTGTACGATTATTAAATGCTCTATGTAAGGATAAAGAAATAGGAGAGCGTGTCGTACCCATAGTTCCTGATGAAGCGCGCACTTTTGGTATGGAAGGAATGTTTAGACAGTTAGGGATCTATTCCTCCGCTGGACAATTATACGATCCAGCTGATTCTCATCAGGTCATGTTTTATCGTGAAGATAAGGAAGGACAGATGTTGGAGGAGGGCATCACCGAGTCTGGATCATTCTCGGCATGGCTTGCAGCAGCGACTTCCTACAGCGTGAGTAATTATCCGTTAATACCTTTCTATATTTACTACTCAATGTTTGGTTTTCAACGTGTCGGTGATCTTTGCTGGGCAGCAGGAGATTCCCAAGCAAGAGGGTTTTTAATAGGTGCTACGGCTGGGAGAACCACACTGAATGGAGAGGGGCTTCAACATCAGGATGGTCACAGTCATATTCTAGCCTCAACTATTCCAAATTGTATTAGTTATGACCCGGCATATTCCTATGAGTTGGCTATTATCATAAGGGAAGGCATGCGCCGCATGTACCAAGAAATGGACTCTGTTTTTTATTATATCACCACGATGAATGAGAACTACCAGCAACCTGAAATGCCAAAAGGCATTGAGGGCGATATTATTAAAGGAATGTATATATTGGAGGATGGTGATTCTAAAGATTTTAGAGTATCAAAGCCAATTAATCAGGATCATCGCATTCGACTTCTTGGAAGCGGGACCATTTTGCGCGAGGCTCGCAAGGCTGCTGAATTACTGAGGCGTGAATACTCTGTTGTAGTTGATGTCTGGAGTGTCACAAGTTTTAATGAACTTAGGCGGGAGGCTTTGGATATTACTAGAGAAAATATGCTAAATCCCACTAAAAAACAAAAAATTCCGTTTGTAACCCAAAAGCTTTCAACGAAAAGAGGGCCGGTTTTATCTGTAACGGATTACATGAAAATTCACTCGGACCAAATTAGGGAGTTTGTTCCCGATGTATTTAGAGTTCTGGGAACAGATGGTTTTGGTCGAAGTGATAGTCGGGAACAGTTACGGCACTTCTTTGAGGTCGATATGAAATTTATTGCCGCTGCAGCCTTATTTGAGCTTAAATCAGAAGGAATTCTTGATGGCAAAACTTTGATGGCTCACTATAAGAAGTTAGGAATTGATAAAGACAAAGCAAACCCGAACTATCAATAACTCTCATATCTTGGCGATTGCTTAGGAGAAATTGGCTTGACGATCAAAAAAATAACAGTCCCTGATCTTGGCGAAGCTTCTGAAGTAGAAGTCATCGAATTGTTAGTTAATGTCGGGGAAAAAGTTAAGGAAAATGATTCGCTTCTAGTTCTCGAGAGCGACAAAGCAGCTATGGAAATACCTGCTCCATTCTCCGGAATTGTTAAGGAAATATCCATAAATCTCGGGGATCAAGTCACGACTGGCAGCGATATTTTGACCCTTGAGATTGATAATGAAGAGGAAGACTCTCCCAGTTCTATTAGTGCTGATGAATCTGAGTCGAAAAATCCCAAAGAGTCAAAACATAAGCAGGAAGACGATCATGATCATAAATCTGACGTACCAAAGAATGGTGTAGAGGAAGTCGTTATTGAAGTACCGGATCTCGGGACTGAAGATGAAGTGGATGTGATTGAGGTGCATGTTCAAGCATCGGATCAGNTAGGTATAGATGACTTANTAATAACCTTAGAATCTGACAAAGCAGCAATGGAGGTACCTTCACCCAATTCNGGNGTTCTNAAAGAACTGTTAGTAAAAGTGGGTGATAAGGTAAAAACNGGATCGAAAATAGCAATTATTGAACAGTCAGTCGCGATTGATAATGAAATTAGTGTGCAAGCAGGNNCTGAAGCCGATGACTCTGCTAAAGACCATCCGTCGGAGGAATCTAGTGGTGGCAGTGACCTTGATNCCAGGCCCAGCGAGATTNCAGTCTCNACCACAACAAAAGACGAGACTATTCTTACGTCGTCTATNNCCCACGTATACGCNGGTCCTGCTGTCAGAAAGTTGGCCAGAGAGTTAGGTGTAGACCTAACGTTGATTCAAGGCTCTGGTGCCAAGAATAGGATAGTCAAAGATGATATTAANGAATTTGTCAAAGAGAGTTTGAANACGTCCAATCCAAGCGCTTCCAGAAATATGATGGTTGCTGACTTGGATTTTAGTAAATTNGGAGAGGTTGAAGAGAGAAAGAGATCTAAACTAGAAAAAATAACCGCTATCAATATGGCACGAAATTGGGCATCGGTCCCGCATGTCGCACAATTTAACGAAGCGGATGTTACCGACTTAGATAANTTCCTCTCTGAAATAAAAGCGGAGGCGGATAACAAGAANTTAAAGTTGACTTATCTGCCTTTCCTTTTGAAAGCGTGCGCAAAAGCACTAGAAGAGTACCCTCAATTTAATGTTTCTCTTCATTCGTCTGGCGAGCATCTCATACAAAAAAAATACTTTCACATTGGAGTTGCGGTTGCTACTGACGCGGGGTTAGTTGTCCCAGTAATCAGGGATGTCGATCAAAAATCAATTTGGGATCTTGCATCTGAAGTTATGGAACTTTCCTCAAAAGCTAAAGAGAGAAAGCTAGTGATGGAAGATATGCAAGGAGCTTGTTTTTCAATATCAAGTCTTGGTGCGCTTGGGGGAAACGGCTTTATCCCAATCGTCAATTCACCCGAAGTAGGAATTCTTGGAGTAGCTAAAACTGAAATTAAACCTGTTTTTATCGATGGAGAATTCAGACCTCGCAGCATGCTGCCGCTTACCTTATCCTATGACCATCGCGCGGTAAATGGAGTTGATGGAGGCCTTTTTGCCACTTATTTAGCGAAATTAATATCAGATGTTCGACATTTAATTTTATAAATAGAGGTATCGCCACGATCGGATTTACTTATACCGAATGGAAAATAGTAGAGATTCCGTTTGAAAATTTTGATATTTTGCAGCTAAAAGCTTCGGATAGATTTTTCTCAGTCAAGATCTCTTGCGTTTTTCCTAAGATCAAGTTTCCATCCCCCAGCATCAAAATTAAACTATCACAAAATTCATTTACGTAATTTATGTCATGAGTCGCCAATAAAAGGCTGGCTGATCTTTTGGAAACCCTCTCTTTTAAAATGGTTTTCAATTGGGCTGCGAAGGCAATATCTAAATGATTGCTTGGTTCGTCCAAAAGGAAGAGGTCAGGATCTTGTGCAAGGAGTAAAGCAATACCTACTTTTTGAAGCTCCCCACCCGAAAGAGTGTCTAGCTCTCGATCCCTCAATTCATTGAGTTTGAGTTCTTNGAGAATATTTTGTGTCGTTTGAATATCACTCAACGAATCTTTGATTGAGTATTTGCTGTGCGGATATCTTCCCAGAAGAACGGTTTCGAAAACTGTTGATGGGATGCTGCTTAAACCCTCTTGAAACAACATTCCGACTCGTAGAGCAAGATTTTTACGGTCGTAATTTTGTATCGGAATAGCGTCAAGAGAGATGCTTCCTTCNTCNGGTTTGAGTATGCCTGCTATGCACTTGAGNAGGCTTGTCTTACCTGCGCCATTCTTGCCAAGTAGTCCCCAACACTCCCCAGAATTGATAGTCATACTCAAGTTATTGCANAAAGCTTTCTTGCCAGCTANGAGTTTNATCGAGTCTAAACAAAGTTTCGTCAAGAGAATTTCTTTCCACTACTATTCATAATAAATAAGAAACATGGCACACCAATGATTGCTGTAAATATACCCACCGGTAGTTGCTGTGGAGCTAGGATAGTTCTTGCTAGCGTGTCTGCAATAAGAACAATACTACCCCCCAACATCACAGACGCAGGAATTAAAACGCGATGGTCGCGGGCCCCAAGCATTCGCAAGATATGCGGAGTAACGAGACCAACAAACCCTACTGAGCCTCCGATTGTTACTGCGACTGCAGTAAAAATGGAAGCCGAAAAATAAAGAAAAATTCTCAGTAAGTTCACATTCACACCTAAACTTACAGCCACCAAATCACCTCTAGATAGCACATTTAAAGATNTCGCTATCCCTATCCCTCCAACTAATCCTAGAACAATAAGGATAAAATGCCCAAGACTTACTGTGCTCTGACTCAAATCACCCATTAACCAAAACAACATGGATTGAACGGTATTTGATGTACTAGTTGTAAGAATGAGATTGATCACTGCTCCCCATCCCGCTGATACCACAACTCCAGTTAGCAAAAGTCGTGTCATCGATTGGTTGTTAAATGGGTTGCTAATTCCGAAAACGATCAATGTTGAACCTAACGCGCCAGCAAACGCTAAACTTACTAATAGAAAACTACTTGCACCTAGCAGGATCGCTGAAAGAGCCCCAACTGCGGCGCCACCTGAAACTCCTAGTATGTATGGATCTGCTAGTGGGTTCCTTAATAAAACTTGCATCGCTACCCCAGACATTGCTAGTAAACTGCCTACACTAAACGCTGCCAACGTTCTTGGAATCCGTATTTGGTCCAAGATTTGACCCGTGAGTCCGGTTTCCGGTGAAGCAAAGTGAGACATTATGTGGTTGATACTTATTTGTGCGGAACCGCTTAATAACGAAAAAAGCATAGCAGCACCAGTAAGTGCCAACAGCGAACCTAAGAGGAGGTAGTGGTGTTTCAGTATCACTGAGTAAAGGCTCTATCTTGAGATAAGTTGTTAAAAGTATTAAATCGCATCATTTTCTTCGTTAGATTCCAGTCGATGTTGCAGCTAGCTGNGCAAACTCAATGATAAATGCAAACAAATATTAAGTCATTTTGAAATAATCGAACGCTAGCTGAGGGAATTGGGATATAAAAATATTGAAGTGCGATGAGACAGTTATGGTGGTATGGTTTGTTTTTACTAATTATGTTACCGGGAGTTGAGATAGAAATGCCTTCTTTTGATGTTGTCTCCGAAGTTGATATGCACGAAATGAATAATGCCATTGATCAGGCGAATCGAGAGGTAGACACTCGTTTTGATTTTAAAGGGGTAGATTCTAAATTCGAATTGATAGAACAAGAGGGGATACACATATCCGCAGAGGCTGACTTTCAGGTAAGACAAATGATAGAGATTCTTCGGTCTAAATTAGTGAAAAGGGGTATTGATACTAAGTCGTTAATAGAAGCTGATGTCGAAGTTGTGGGGCAGAAAGCTACAATGATTGCCAAAATCCAACAGGGGATCGAGTCGGATCTCGCTAGAAAAATTGTGAAGATGGTTAAAGAAAAAAAAATGAAAGTACAAGTTGCGATCCAAGGAGATAAACTCAGGGTAACCGGAAAGAAGAGGGATGATCTCCAAATGATCATCACATTTCTTAAAGAAGCAAATTTGGGAATTCCGCTACAATATGTAAATTTTCGAGATTAAATATTTAGATTGGTCAGGATTTAAAAGCGACCATAGCTCGGGTGTTGATACATCATGGAGTCATTAAGAATTAAGACGTTAGGTTGGTGGAGGCGGTTTTCCATGATTCTTGAGCCCTACATGGAATCAGCGCCACTAGCGGCATTTTTTCTAGGAATCTCATCTGGTTTTCCTTTTGCCTTGATAGGGGCGACCCTAACAACACGACTAGCGCAGGACGGCATATCAAAGAGCTCTGTAACTGCTTTTGCCCTCACCTTTCTCGCGTATAATTTCAAACCACTTTGGGCACCTATGGTTGATAGCGTCAGCCTTCCGTTGATAGCAAAATATGGCCAAAGGAGGTCCTGGCTTTGGTTTGTGAGCAGTTTGTTGANTTGTGCAATTTTCGCTCTTGGCCTGGCTGATCCTCGTCACACATTAGCTGCAGTTGCAATATCAGCAGTGGCCGTTGGTGTGTTTGGAGCTACTTTGGATATCGTAATTGATGCATACCGAATCGAGTTGCTAAAGCCNAGCCAGCTGGGAGTTGGTTCTGGTATGTCTCAATATGGCTGGCGAATCGGCGCTGCCTCTGCGGGTGCATTTGCGCTTCTAATAGCACAAGAATATGGTTGGTCAGTAGCTTATATCGCCAGTGTTATCTTTGTATTGCCTGCTATACTCGTCGGTGTATTTTTAGGTGAACCAGCCCGAAATTGCGAAAGAGTTGTTCCTCGCGGTCGGTTTCAAGGAATTTTTGAATATTTCAGCCCTCTCCTAGAATTTATAAGAAGGCAGGGGGCTTGGGTAGTTTTATTCTTCATACTGATCCACAAAATTGGGGATACATTAGCCAATCTAACTTTAAGACTTTTGTTTGATGATCTAGGGTTCTCCAACGAGGAGATCGCATTTTATGATGTTGGTTTTGGTTTTATCGCTTTCCTCTTAGGAATTTTTTTTGGTGGTCTTTTGTTTTCCAGATTAGGGTTAAAGAGATCTGTGCTTATAAGCTTAGTTTTGATGGCCGTATCTAATTGCAGTTTCGCAGCATTGGCTTTAATAGGAAAGTCAAATCTTGGTATGGCGGCAGCAGTTGGTTTTGAAAACTTTGCGAGTGGTATTGGAGGGGTCACAGTGGTGGCTTATTTGTCTGCTCTGTGTAATCTTCGATTCACGGCTACCCAGTATGCTTTGCTTTCAGCGCTCGCAAGTATTGCGGGTAGAGTATTAACAGGAACCTTAGCTGGAGGGTTGATAATAGAAATTGGCTACTTTGGTTTTTACATACTAACCACAATTATAGCTGCGCCGGGAGTCATTTTGTTTTGGTATATGATTCAAAAAGGGTTGGTAGATCTCAATCGTGATCAGGAGGGTAAATTTTGAAGTCTTAGTGTCTATGCTAGCTACATTGGCTATGATTCGCGTTGGCCCGAAGCCACCCATATTGGCTAATAGATATTTTCTTGCCAGAAAAGACTACTCCCTCTTTTTCCAGTTTTGATTTTTGAGTTTGATATTTTTCAGTACCTACCTGAAAAGAAATGCATCCTTTTGAGTTGATTACCCTGTGCCATGGTAGACTGCTGTCTGAGGGGAGGTGTTTCAACGTATAACCCACGTATCGGGCATGACCAGGTAACCCGGCAAGACTGGCTACTGCGCCATATGAGATTACTTTTCCTCTCGGAATATGGGAGATGATAGACCAGATTCTATTCTTAGGATTCATGTTTTGCTAGCGCGCACCCCAAGTTGTTGGCTGAATGAAGAAAAGTCTATCATCGATTCATTAGGAAGGACTAAATATTGCGACGATTGCTCATAATTTTTATTNCCACTCCGTTACTGGAAATGTTTATTTTATTCCAAGCTGCAGATGTCTTTGGGGCCTGGACCACGCTTTTATTAGTGGTTTTNACCGCTGTAATTGGCTTGAGTATTCTTAAAAAGGAGGGCCTTTCGATATTTTTGCGAGCAAATCGGAGATTAAGTTCAGGAGAACTTCCAGCTCAAGAAATNATTGAAGCAATGTTCTTGGCAGGNGCAGGNGCGCTTTTAATAACACCCGGATTCTTAACCGATTGCGCAGGCTTTAGCTTGTTGATCCGACCCTTACGCGAATTTTTTGCAAAATTGGTAATAAGGGCAGGGATTATTAAAGCAACAACCATCGGCGATTCGCGTAACAAAATGTATTGGTCAACTTATGATAAAAGCTCTGAGGTCAGACGTGGTGATGTNTATGAAGGTGAATTTATGAGGGATAATGAGGTTAGTGAGATTTTGAGCCCTAAAGATAAAAATATCAATAAAAACAATTAGATAAGATTTTTTTAGAAAAATTATCCAAAATTATTAAAAGAATTAATCTTCAGCTATTGAAATTTACTTAGAAAACCCCATCTTGAGATCATCATTAGAAAACGGTGTGGTGCATATTAATTTGGGATCACACTAAAATTGGTGTTCTCACCTACCGTTGAATTGGTCACCGGGCCAATCCGACAAGTGGACGAAATACCTGTTACTTAAATTGTTTGACCTAGGAGACGTAAGAATGAATATCCGGCCTTTACAAGATCGTGTCGTAGTAAGACGCATGGAAGAAGAAACAACCAGTTCAGGAGGAATTGTGCTGCCAGGTTCGGCTACTGAGAAACCCGCCCAAGGCGAGGTGATAGCGGTGGGCCCCGGGAAGCGGTCAGAAAATGGGGACAGTCAACCAGTTGACGTGAAAGTGGGAGACACCGTTGTTTTTGGAAAGTACTCCAGTAACACCGTGAAAATTGGTGAGGAGGAATTACTGATTTTAAATGAGAGTGAAATTTTTGGCGTTATAGAGTCTTAACTGACTATCAGACATAACTTCAAATATTATTAGAAAAGACAGGACATTATAAAATGGCTAAAGACGTAAAATTTGGTGATACAGCCCGACAAAAATTGCTAGCAGGTGTGAATACTCTTGCGGATGCGGTAAAAGTAACCTTAGGCCCAAAAGGGCGAAACGTAGTGCTAGACAAATCCTTTGGAGCTCCTACGGTGACGAAAGATGGAGTTTCGGTCGCAAAAGAAATAGAACTTGATGATAAGTTTGAAAACATGGGCGCTCAGATGGTGAAGGAAGTTGCTTCACAAACTTCAGACGTGGCAGGTGATGGCACAACTACTGCGACAGTGCTTGCGCAATCAATTTTAAATGAAGGTCTCAAATCTGTTGCAGCTGGTATGAATCCAATGGACTTGAAGCGAGGAGTGGATAAAGCGGTAGCTGCTCTTGTTAGCGAGGTGAGTGGATTATCCTCTCCATGCGAAGATTCTAAGGCAATTGCTCAAGTGGGAACTATATCTGCGAATTCCGATAGTGCTGTTGGCGAAATCATCGCCGAAGCGATGGAAAAAGTCGGCAAGGAGGGAGTCATTACCGTGGAAGACGGTAATGGATTGGAAAATGAATTGGATGTTGTTGAAGGTATGCAATTCGACCGCGGATATCTTTCAGCATATTTCATAAACAATCAAGATAGCATGAGTGCGGACCTCGAAAATCCTTTCATTCTTTTATTTGATAAAAAGATTTCAAATATTCGTGATTTGCTTCCTTTACTTGAATCGGTCGCGAAGGCTGGTAGACCGCTTTTAGTCATAGCTGAAGATGTGGAAGGCGAGGCGCTAGCTACATTGGTAGTAAACAACATGAGAGGTATCGTCAAAGTAGCAGCTGTGAAAGCACCGGGCTTCGGAGATCGAAGAAAGGCGATGTTGGAAGACATTGCAATTCTCACTGGAGGAACCGTTATCTCTGAAGAAGTGGGTTTGAACCTTGAGGGTGCGACTGTTGAAGACCTGGGGTCTGCTAAGAGAGTGCAAATTAGTAAGGAAAATACGACTATAATCGATGGAGCCGGAGATGCGAAGAACATTGAAGGAAGAGTCGGGCAAATACGCGCACAAATAGAAGAAACATCATCTGACTATGACCGTGAAAAATTACAAGAGCGAGTAGCCAAGCTGGCTGGAGGAGTCGCAGTAATTAAGGTCGGAGCGGGCACTGAAATAGAGATGAAAGAAAAGAAAGCTCGCGTCGAAGATGCGCTTCACTCTACTAGGGCCGCAGTAGAGGAAGGCGTTGTACCTGGAGGTGGAGTCGCATTGGTAAGGGCGTTGCAAAAGGTTGAAGGGCTTACCGGCGATAACGAGGATCAAGATGTAGGCATCAGCTTGTTGCTCAAAGCTGTGAGTACCCCTTTGCGTCAGATAGTCGCGAATGCCGGTGAAGAATCATCTGTAGTGCTTGATAAAATTAAGCAGGGCAAAGGTAATTTTGGTTTCAATGCTGCTACTGGCGAGTATGGCGATATGATCGAGTTGGGTATTTTAGACCCTGCTAAAGTCACTCGGACAGCTCTTCAGGCCGCGGGTTCTGTTGCAGGCCTCATGATTACGACCGAAGCCATGGTATCTGAGTTGCCAGAAGAAACACCTGCTGCTGCACCAGCAATGCCTGATATGGGTGGAATGGGTGGAATGGGTGGAATGATGTAATCGTTTTGCTTTTGGACAACCAACTATTGGTTAATGAAAGCGCGATCTTCGGTCATGAAGATCGCGCTTTTTTTTGTTTACAAAACTTCAATTATTATGACTAATGCTGCGAGAAGTCCGACGCCACAATGAATGACTCCTTTAACGGAGGTCATAGGCCCCGTTTTACCTTTCACTGCATTTATCTCTAAAGCTGCCACAATTAGGAGCGTTAGCGCTAAGGCCAAGGCGCTNACTCCTTCATCTGAGGACATAGGTANACGTCCGATACCATTAAGATGCCCAGAAGCGCCCATAAAGAAAAGCATCGGTAGTGAAAAAAGAGTATTTGTTCTCGAGGCTAGGCCGGCCTTACCTAGAGCAGATGCTGCGTCTGGAAGAGCTTCACCACCTCCTAATACCTGTTCATTGGATGCTATCACTATCTTCTGATTGGGCCATATGATGAGCCAAACGTTTAAGAACATAAGAGTACCCATGATCATGCCTAGCGTAATGTAATAATTTATTGCGCCACCTAGGTATGCTGCCAAGATAGTCCCTGATAGAAAAGTGAAAAGAGCCCCATAACGAAACCACCAGAGCGCTCTTGGCACCAGCTTGGAAATTGCAGCTGATTTTCCTTCAGGGCTAGTTTCTTTAAAGTACTCTGTCTGAACGAAATTAAAGTAGTACAAAAGCCCTATCCAGATTACTCCGGCAAACATGTGAATCCATCTGAAGGTGTAACTGATTAAATTTTCAAATTCCATTATCTTAGTCCCAATTTTGATCAATAATGTGTTTATTATACGCCTTATCGGCTCCAAAAGACTGAAACTAAAGTGATGTTTATCTTGATATAATCATGCCGTACTAATCCTAGAGGGATAGCATGAGTGCGATAATTGGAGGATAATGGGAAGTATGAACGATAAAAATGAACTGGGTGACATTCCTCCTTTGGTACCTGAAAGGGAAGACGTGGCGTCTCATCTCAGCGATAAAAGAGCGCAGAGCCAAGAGATAGTAAGGCCCAGCTATTATACAGAGAGAGTCAAGGTTAGCTCTTGGCCTGTCAGGGTGATGCTTTCAATTTTGACACTTACAGCTGTGGGTGGAAGCTATGCTGGATACTATTTTTACGGTAAGTATCAAACAGATCTGCGCCAAGCAAATCTCAGAATTGGAGATCTCGAGGTAGCGCTTGCTTTAGCAGGAGAGTCGGCAGAAGAGTCCGATAATGACTTGATGGAAAATATTAACCGAACGATAGAACAGTATGACTTACTTTGGGCTAACTGGAGAGCCAACAACAAGCAATTTGACGATATCGCTGGCGAAATTTCACGATTGAAAATTGCTAACGAAGGACAAGATGAAACAGCAGAGAATAATAGTAAAGCTATAGCACTTGTTAACGAGACACTTATCACTAGCGAGACTCAAATTAATAGTCTTACAAGTAGCTATGATCAATTGTTCGGCGATTTAAGCAATTTAGATGCAAGTGTTAATGAACTCGGTACATTGCGAGAGGATCTTGAAACTATTCGTCAGGCGCTTAATAGTGGAGATAGCACTGTCCTTGGATTGGCGGGAAGAGTCGAATATATAGAGCAATCTATGGAATCAGTTAATGCTCACAGACTTCAGATCAATGAGAGCCTTTTTAGATTACAAGAAAATATTGAAGCACTTCAAAGACCCGGGGGTCTTTAATTTCCTGTGAAATTCGGGGATCGCTTTTCAATAAATGCTGTAACCCCTTCCCTAAAATCATCTCTAGATGCGCAATCCGAGAAATACTCAGCTTCTGCTTGGAGTTGTGCTTCAAATTCATTTTCAAGCGAACGGTAAAATAGCGCCTTCGTGTTCCCATAAACATGGGTTGGGCCGTTTGCTAACCTTTCCGCCAACTTTTTAGTTTCACTTTCGAGGTCATTTTTTGGTACCACAAAATTAATCATGCCAATATTTCTAGCGGTCTCTGCATCAAACCGATCACCCAAGAGNGCTATTTCCATTGCTTTTTTAATACCNACAGCGCGCGGCAAGTGAAAAGAGGAAGACCCGTCTGGACTAGTCCCTATTTTACAATAGGCCAATGTAAAAAATGCGTCGTCGGAGGCAATAACCAAATCACACGCTAGGGCCATAGAAACTCCAGCGCCCGCCGCCGCTCCGCGACAACTTGCG
Source organism: Gammaproteobacteria bacterium (assembly GCA_002727755.1). Lineage (GTDB taxonomy): Bacteria > Pseudomonadota > Gammaproteobacteria > Pseudomonadales > Pseudohongiellaceae > UBA9145. Next base: position 13,803 of record PBXX01000048.1, read on the forward strand.
ATTATGGGTTTAGGCATCCGTCTCATAGCGAACATGATGGGGTGTAGATCATGTATTCGCAGCATAAACTCTTTTCGGATCTCTTGAGGAGACTTCTTTATTGACTCGCCCATTCCTTTCACATCGCCACCGGCCATAAAATGATCTCCAGCACCTTTTAAGACGACGCATCTTATTTGTGAGTCGAGTTCGATTTCGTGTAACTTTTCCGCGAGTTGTTTTCTCATATCCATACTTAGAGCATTTCTCGCTTCTGGTCGGTTCATAACTAAAGTAGCAACACCGTTTTCGATCAAAACTTCTAAGTCAGACATTTTTACTCCAAGGGACTTTAAAANAGACTAATATCATTAAAGTATAACTGGGAATTTACTTAATCTCACTCTTCATATGTTATTTGGTTAATTTCATTCATGAGGTATACTTAGNNNGGATGTAAATCTGATATGAGCGGACGTGGCGGAATTGGTAGACGCGCTAGATTTAGGTTCTAGTATCGCAAGGTGTGAGAGTTCAAGTCTCTCCGTCCGCACCACACATTATNTGAGTCCTAAAACTTGAGTTGCAGGNCATTTACTCGCNNAGCGCTTACTGCGCTATNATGATTTTATGAAAGAAATCTTCAAAAAGGCGAATAAAGCGCTCAAGAAAGTTAAATCTGGGCAAACTTCTGTCTCAAAAAGCAGTGATGTCCAGAGTTTCTTATCTCAGGTAGCCGCCACGCCTAACAGGGCGGGCAATGCCCACTTGATTTTTGCACTNGATGCTACCGCGAGTCGAGAGGAAACTTGGGATGTTGCACGACAACTTCAAACTGAGATGTTCCTTAGTGCNCGCTCTTTGGGAGGGTTGAATTTACAGCTTTGTTATTTTCGAGGCTTTGCAGAGTTCTTCTCAAGTCGTTGGGAGAGTAACGCTGACGAGATAGTGNGAATCATGGCTGGAATGAGCTGTGAAGCAGGCGCAACTCAGATTGAAAGAGTGCTCGCTCACGCAATAAATGAGAGTCANGTCCGCTCGGTTAAATGTGTGGTTTATATCGGCGATGCTATGGAAGAAAACGTTGATGTTCTTGCAAGTCTCTCTGGGAAATTGGGATTATTGAATATACCTGTGTTTATGTTTCAGGAACGAGATGATNCGGGAGCAANAAAAGCCTTCATGGAATGCGCCCGTCTGTCGGGNGGCGCCTACGCACAATTCGATCAGGCAAGTGTGTCTCATCTAAAGGAGTTATTAAAAGCAGTCGCTGTCTATGCTGCAGGGGGCTTCAAGGCGCTCAAGAACTTTAGTAAGAGTTCGACAAAGGAGGTTAGACTTCTCGAACAACAGCTAAAATCCTGAGTAAGTAGAATGATTTTTAGACTTCTAGCGCTTCTTACACTTCCTGTGCTTGCCTATTTCTTAGTTAAGTCTCTTCAAGAGCGTTTCAGTTTTTCACCTCGTCAATCAAGAATTTTGTTTTTGATCGTAGCGTTTCTGTTGGTAATAGGAGTTTTAGTTTTGCTTGGAAGATTGCCAATTGGAGCTATTTTTGCGCCGTTAGGTGCAGCATTCGCTTTTGTTCTGCGCTTTCTTCCCACAGTCCTTAGGATTCTCCCGATGTGGCAGCTGTTTAAAGGGCGCTCAGCTTCGGCAAAACCAAGATCGGATGGGCAAACCTCAACTATTCGAACTGAGTATTTCCTTATGGAGCTCGATCATGACAGTGGCAATATGGATGGCTCAGTATTGATCGGGAATTTTTCCCAACGACGACTTTCAGAACTTGCCTTAGAAGAGCTCTTGGAAATTCTCAATGAGTGTCAAAATGAGCCAGACTCTACTCAGGTACTTGTTGCCTATATGGATAGGAATTATCCCGACTGGAGGGATATGTCTGAAAGGAATACTTACGAGAGCTCAGAACCAGATACACAAATTGATTATAAACTCGCTCTTGAAATTCTGGGGCTATCCGAGCCAATAACGCAAGATGATGTGATTAAAGCTNACAGACAACTCATGCAGAAACTTCATCCAGATCGTGGTGGTTCAGACTATTTGGCAAAGAAGATAAATCTAGCAAAAGATTTTTTGGTCAGAGAATTTGATTGATTCAATTTACTTATCACTCCAGATAAGTATCTTTGTGAGTGATAGAATACACTNTTCGNGACTTAGCACTGAAAGAGAAACGACCTATGACACTGATCCGGAATAAAGATTTTATACAGAGTGTTGCGGATGCACTTCAGTATATCTCTTACTATCATCCAATTGACTTTGTTCAAGCGGTGCATCAGGCCTATGAAAATGAGGAGTCATCCGCTGCAAAGGATGCTATGGCTCAGATTCTGATTAATTCTCGTATGTGTGCTGAGGGAAAGCGGCCAATTTGTCAGGATACGGGAATAGTAACAGTGTTCCTCAAGGTAGGCATGGATATCCAGTGGGAAGGAGGATTGTCGGTTAGTGATATGGTTAACGAGGGAGTCAGAAGAGCCTATCAATTGCCAGATAACGTGCTTAGAGCATCGATACTGTCCGATCCGGCAGGTGCGAGAAAAAACACAAAAGATAATACGCCTGCAGTGATTCATATGGAGTTAGTCCCTGGTAATACNATTGATGTGAAATTAGCAGCAAAAGGGGGCGGGTCAGAAAACAAGGCAAAGATGGTGATGCTCAACCCNAGCGACAGTATCGTCGACTGGGTTGAAGAGACGGTNCCTAAAATGGGGGCCGGNTGGTGTCCACCTGGCATCTTGGGGATAGGTGTTGGTGGGACAGCGGAAAAGGCCGCAGTGCTGGCAAAAGAATCACTGATGTTGCCGATTGATATCCATGAGCTGAAAAAGCGAGGGCCTGCGAATAGAATTGAAGAACTTCGCTTAGAAATAATGGATCGTGTAAATAGCTTGGGTATTGGAGCGCAAGGTCTGGGGGGGCTGACCACTGTATTAGACGTAAAAATTTCCGACTATCCTACACACGCTGCTTCGTTGCCGGTTGCCATGATTCCAAATTGTGCNGCNACACGTCATGCGCACTTTACGCTTGATGGNAGCGGGATAGCAGAATTAAGTCCACCTAGTTTGGAGGATTGGCCGAAAATCAAGTGGGATGTGGGANCTCGAGCACGGAAAGTGAATCTCAATGAACTTACTGCGGATGATGTTGCGAGCTGGCAGCCNGGNGAAACACTACTTTTATCGGGTAGTTTNCTTACGGGNAGAGATGCTGCGCACAAAAAACTTCTCAACNTGATCGAACGTGGTGAGGNNCTACCTGAAGGCGTGAATTTTGACAATAAATTTATCTACTATGTGGGTCCAGTAGATCCTGTGAGAGAGGAGGTCATTGGTCCAGCAGGCCCCACNACAGCAACAAGAATGGATAAATTTACTGATGATTTGCTAGAGGAAACGGGTCTTATAGGGATGATTGGAAAGGCTGAGCGGGGACCAATAGCAATTGAAGCAATAAAAAAGCATAGGGCGGTTTACTTAATGGCGGTGGGAGGCGCTGCATACTTGGTTTCAAAGGCGATTCGAAAAGCAAAGGTCATAGCTTTTGAAGAGCTGGGCATGGAGGCTATCCATGAATTCGAAGTAGAAGAGATGCCTGTCACAGTAGCAGTGGATGTAAACGGAATTTCAGTTCACCAAACAGGTCCTAAGCAATGGAAAGCAAAGATAGCTGAAAACCGTGTAATCGAAGTTTCGTAGATTACTCAGACATATCTTGATATTTATTTTCTATTTCCAACGAGATGTCGTTATCGATATCGTTAATAGAAATCGAATTTTCGCTGATAGCAATCGATTCACNGCCTAANACGTTATTGTCAAATTTGTAAACTACGTTNTTTTTGCCTTCAGAAGTCGCGCGGTCGTAATTTGAAGTCGCCTCTTTTACTTTCTCATTTCTCCGATAGTAGTCTTTAAGTGCTTCTTTGCCATAGCGCTTCTCTAGCATGCGTGTCGTAAAATGAGGCGCTAGAATAGAAGCGCTTGCATTATTNCCACCAAAACCTTTTGAATTNATAANCGTCGCGTCGAGATTTTCCCTACCCGTGTCGNGATGTTCTGTTAAAAAATCAAGACGATCGCGAGTNACGTCGTCAGCTATAACTCCGTTGATTGAGAGAATACCTGGGATTATACCGTGATTAAAAACGCCAAGCGTGGATACCATTTGNTCTCCAGCGGATGTAGAGACAGAATGGCCAACGTACGATTTGACTGCGGTTATCGGCCAATTATCCACTTTAAAAGTTTTTGCAACNTGGCTGAGTATGTGAGATTCAGTTAATCTATTTTGAGGAGTACCTGTTCCGTGTGCTTGAACATAGGATCTTTGCTTAAGCCCTTCCTCGCCAATCAAATTTCGTGTGGCAGCAGTCGCCTTTGCCATTGATATGTAATTGCCGAGACCTGGGCTTGTTATAGACTTTTTATAACCGTCAGCGGCAATAAATACCTCATTTANTGATCCCAGAATGTTTGCNCCTAAGTCTAAGGCTAGNTTCTCATCAAAAAGNACNATGTACTGTGCCGACTCNCCCAACGTGAATCCAGTNTTATTCGAAAATGGTCGNCAAGCCCTGCGATGGTCAATTTCTTGGTCGACAGATANATTATCTAGCTTACGNAATGATTCATCGTCGGCCAGCGCGTTCATTGTGACGAANCCATCAATGGATTCTGGGAAAATAGGTGCTTCCGACGTACCCACAATGACCACTCTATGGCTGCCAGACTGAATATCACGAACAGCATGACGTAAGTTATATAAAAACGTTGCACACGCAGCAACATTGGTGCCATTGGAACCTAGATTACCCAGCAAATAAGCATTAATAAAATCGCCGGGCATCTCCGCGTAACCCAGAGGCATTTGTTTGGCGGTGACTTTTCTACCTAGTATTTTTGCTTGCAGAAGTCCGCCAAACCCATTGTAATCCAGCTGCCCCATGGCGCTTCCTGCATATACACCAATTTGATCTGGGTGAACGTGCTTATTAACCAAATCCCACTCTATCCCCAAAGAGTTTATGGCATCCGAAGCCGCATACACTGTCATTTGCAGAGTGCGAGGGTGATTACGAGATTGATAGAGGTGTGCAGGATTAAAGCCCGTTGGAAGCTGTCCGGCGCTGTTTACTTTTGTATTTTCAAATTGGTCAAGGAGGATATCAAAACTATCTTCAGCTTCTACGCTTACCATATCTGGATTAGTATGAGAGTCTTTGATTTTCCAGCCGGGAGGAATAGTTCCCGGGATTTGCTTTCGATGGAGATCAAATATGAGTCCCGTTTTCTGATCGGGAGCTACGGTCATCCTGCTATGGAAATGAACTTTCTGGGGGTTGAATAGATTTGTTTCCAGCTTCCTGATGAGAGTTTGGTTTAATAACTCTTGACCTATTGATTTAAGGTAGGTTTCAGCTTTAACTGGGTCTCCTGATTCATTAAGCCATTGACCGTCTTGTTTGGAAATTTTTCCCATCAGACTCGCTAAGGCCAGCTGAGTTTCAAGTTTTTCTGTTTCACTGAGAGATTCGAAGATGATTCTTCTATAGCTGTGGTTGCCTGAAGATCGACCTGCAGCGTTTACTCCGCCTAAACCAGTAATAACAGGTAAATTAGTCATGCCGCAAAAAAGTTATTCACTTGAAATTGGTTGTTTTAAGAATTTTTTAAATAATTCTACTTTTAGAGACCTATTAGACCTCAAATGCGATGGTTTAGCCACATCAGTTTATGAATGAGGACTGACATGTGATGTTACATCATTCTTGCAAGTCCGCTTACAGACACTTAGGATTAAAAGCTGGTTATCACTAGAAGAGCGCAGGGTAAAAAAGGTGGGTGTTGCGAATTCTTATACGGAATTACTAAAAAAACTACATGCCTCGTTAGGTATTCCAAAGGAATACCTTGAGCAATGTAATCAACCTCTTTGCTTTCAACCAAATGAATTAGTGGAAACTGAACCAGATTATTATGGAAGGCCTCAACGTTTGACGCAGAAAACGTTTGATGCATGGTCTAAAATGAAAGAATCAGCAGCTAAAGATAATGTTGCGTTTTTCATGGTTTCGGCATTTAGGGATCCTCAATATCAGCATGATTTGATTGCTCGAAAAATTGAACAAGGAATTTCATTACAAGAAATTTTGCGGGTAAATGCGGCGCCTGGTTTTAGTGAACACCATACCGGGAGAGCCGTTGATATTGGAACGCAGGACTGTGAAGTTCTTGAGGAAGTATTTGAGAAAACTGCAGCATTTAAATGGCTTCAGGAAAATGCAGAGAATTTCGGTTTCTCAATGAGTTATCCTCGGGATAATACAGCGGGTTTCGCTTACGAACCTTGGCATTGGTGTTTCAAAATCACTNAATAATTCAAAACCGTTATAAGTTTAGACTTTTGTANAAGAAAGAGTTAGGATATTTTTAATACTNTAAGTAAGGNCTCTCGATATAGACACACTTATTATTTATTCTGCAGCTTCTTCCTTCTCGGATATCCTCCAATCCTCGGCTTTACTTACCCAAATTTCTAGATCATCTAATACAGAACCAGTTACTTGTCTGTTACAGGTAATCTTGCAGCGCGTGATTTTTTTGAAAGGAGAACCTTTGACAAGTAATCAATAAACAATCTAAAAATTAGTAGGAGATTTGACTTTATGATTAATGAATTCCAAGTGGTGTTTCACAATATTGATCAGACACAAGCCATTATTGACGCGGTTCAAAAGAGGCTTCATAAGTTAACACGCTACTGTGACCAGATAATTGAAGGTAGGGTTGTTTTGGATTCACCTCACAATAATCATCATAAAGGAAAGGTATATTCAGTTGGAATAGAAATTCACTCTCCGGCAGGAGAAATTAGAGTTCATCAGGATCAGCATGACAATCACGCTCATGAGGACTTATATGTGACCATCAGAGATGCTTTTAATGTTGCTGAAAGGCAGTTGAAAGCCGCTATTAGGAAACATAGAATTACCCATAATAAAGGCGGGGTGGGTGTTATAGCAGCATAAGTTAAGGACGAAATTATGAATGAAGAAGAGCGCATTAAGATCGAAGCAGCTACGTTTAGAAGACTTCTAGGTCATTTGGATAGTCACAAAGAGGTTCAGAACATAGACCTTATGAATCTTGCAAGTTTTTGTCGTAATTGTCTATCCAAGTGGTACAGCGCAGAGGCAAAAGAGAGAGGTTATGAAATAGACTACGAAAATGCGAGAGAGATCATTTACGGTATTCCTTATTCAGAGTGGAAAAGCAAGTATCAGCAAGAGGCGTCGGCTGAGCAGTTGGATAAATTCAAAGCGCAATCGAGCTGACTTTGTGATGAAGAAAGGATTAGACTTTTTTAATCTAAGCACTGAAAAAATTCTGAGTATCGTTGAACCTCTTATGGAAAATTGCTTAGAAGGTTCAAATGAAGGAGATCATGAAAAGCACGTAAGAGACTTTACAGATCGAATGAAAAATATAGTGACGCCCGAAGAACTTCAAAAGCAATTATCTGGTAAACCGCGCACTTATTTCACCGATAGACAATTTATAAATGTATTCAGAAGAAGGGATTCTGTAGGAATAGTTTGGAAACAAAGTATTTCTTCGTGTAGTGACGAGTTGATTAATCAAGCAATTTTTAAGGAAGTGGAAGGAAAAGTTCTGATAGATCATTGCATGATTTGTTGAATAGAGTTTTTTTAGTGACTCAAGTATTCGACTTTGATGAGCTGATAACTCAATTGGCCTTGAGGGGATTTAATGTTAACTCTGGCGCCCACTTCTTTTCCTAAAACAGCTTTACCAAGGGGAGAGTCAATACTGATGTAACCTTTCTCTGGATTAATCTCATCGGGTCCCACTAACCGATATTTTGATTTATTTCCCTCTTCACTCTCAAGAGAGATAAAGCAACCAAAATAGGCTTTAGTCTCATCTGGCGGTGTTTGAGAAACAACTATAAGTTCTTCGAGTCTCTTGGTGAGATAGCGCACCCGTCGGTCGATTTCACGTAAGCGTTTTTTTCCATAAATATATTCGGCATTTTCAGAGCGATCACCAAGCGCTGCAGCCTCGGAGACTTGCTGTGTTACCTTTGGTCTTTCGATTTTCCAGAGTTGATTTAGTTCTTTTTTTAGAAGATGTGCACCCTCGGCAGTAATATATTTAGAGCCAGATTTTTGTGGTGGCCTATAACGAATCATAAGAGATCTTCAGTGTCATCCAGAGTTAAACTGAGTTGGTCGGTTTCGTTATTTTGAGTTTTTTCGGGACTGTTTGGTTCTAATTTAACACCAATTCCAAGCAGTCTGACAGGTCTTTCGCGTCGTTTATATCCTTCCTCAAGCAGCTCTCGAAAAATCTCCGAATCCACTGATGGTGAAATAGTCTCAACCGTTGTCTGATTAAAATCGTTAAATTTTATTTTGACGACTTGTTTAGTAATTCTATAATTGTTTTGTATTTTTTCGAGACGTGTGCGGAATTGCTCCATAAGGATAGGGAGTTGTTTGACACAAGCTGTTAAGCCAACAATATCTTGACTAAAGGTTGTCTCTACACTTAATGATTTTCTTATCCTTTCTGTCTTGACTGGTCGGTCATCGATGCCTTTAGCAAGCAAAAACAATCGATTGCCGGAACTACCGAATTTATCCTGTAATTCTCCTTCTGATAGGCCTCTAAGATCGCCGCAGGTCTGAATTCCAATAGAGTGCATTTTCCTCGCTGTTACTTTTCCTACCCCATGCAGTTTTTTAACTGGTAAGTCTTTCAGAAACNCTTCAACTTGTTTTGGTTTAATAACGAATTGGCCGTCTGGTTTGTTCCAGTCACTAGCGATTTTTGCAAGGAATTTGTTGGGGGCTATTCCTGCAGAAATTGTGATACCAACTTTTTTCTTAACGCTCTTCCTAATGTCCNTTGCGATTAGCGTCGCGCTGCCTTCAAACAAACTGCAGTTAGAAACATCTAAAAAAGCCTCATCTAAAGACAAAGGTTCNATAATACTAGTATAACGAGCAAATATTTCGTGTATGAGTTCTGAAGCTTTTCGATACTTTTCCATATCAGGACGAATAATGATGAGTTCTGGGCAACGGTTCCTGGCCATAGATGAGGCCATAGCGGAGTGAATACCGTACTTGCGAGCCTCGTAATTGCATGTTGCTACTACTCCCCGTCTTGTTGGAGAGCCGCCAACAGCAATGGGTTTTCCCACTAAACTGGGATTGTCTCGCATCTCGATAGATGCGTAAAAACAATCACAATCGCAATGAATAATTTTTCTTGAGGTGTGCATTGCCACCCTGCAGAATGCTGCTATAAAACACGAAACTTGTAATAGGCGAAATCTGGTCTATTGCAGATTCTTTGCGAACCAGATCAACCTTGAGTTCTTTCAAATTCACGCATGAAATCCACAAGTGCCTCACAACCGGACATTGGCATTGCGTTATAGATGGATGCCCTGGCTCCACCCACTGCTCTGTGACCCTTGAGTGCATATAAATCAGCTTCAAGAGCATTTTTGAGAAAATCACTTAAAAGATCATTATCGGCGAGATTGAAAGTAACGTTCATTATCGAACGGTGATCAGGATGAGCAGTCCCACTAAAAAAATCTGACTTNTCGATGAAATCATAAACGTGCGAAGCTTTTAAATTATTATTCTCTTCTATTTTTTTCACGCCACCTTGCTCTTTNAACCAATCTAGGACTAGAGACATCATGTAAATTGCAAATGTGTTGTTGGTATTCGCAAGTGAGTGTTGCTCGTCGTAAACCTTGTAGTTGAGCAGCATNGGTGTTTCAGGGAGTGCATGGTTCAGCAGATCTTCTCGAATTATTACCAAGGCAAGGCCTGCGGGCCCCAAATTTTTCTGTAATCCAGCAAATATGATTCCAAATTGGGATACATCAATCTCCCTGGATAAAAACTCAGAGGTCATATCAGCGACCAGAGGTACTTCATGGGTATTGGGGAAGTTATGCCAGCGAGTCCCATACAAAGTATTGTTGCTAGTGATGTAGGCATACGAAGATTCAGAATCCANAGTGGCNGTATCCCATTCGGGAATTCNGTCAAAATTGGTATCTTCACTGCTGGCNATATTAATACAGTTTCCATAGCGAGCAGCTTCTTTACTTGCTTTAACTGCCCAATTACCTGTTAAAACAAACGTTGCTTTCCTAGCAGGTTTGAGGTTAATCAAATTTAGAGGTATCGCAGAAAATTGCATCTGCGCACCGCCATGCACATAAAGAATTTTATAATTGTCCGGTATTTTACCAAGTTCTCTCAGNGTTGAATCGCAATGATTGATAATTTCATCAAACTCTGGCGAACGATGGCTAATTTCGATAACCGATGCACCCATGTTNTTATAATTTAGAAATTCTTGTTGTGCTTTTTCCATTACTGCAGTGGGCAACATTGCAGGCCCGGCACCAAAGTTAAATATACGATTCATGANAACTNATTTCCTTTTTCTAAAGCGCGGTGACTTTAATTACATCATCAATTTTTGCTATCGCGGCAATAGCTTCTTTAGAGGGCGAAACCTCTAAATCAATCAAGTTATAGGCGACTTGATCGCGACTCTTGTTGAGCATGTCAATAACATTGATATTTTGGTCTGCTAACACAGACAAGATTTGTCCNAACATTTTTGGAACATTCTTATTGCTAATTGCGAGCCTGCTTCCTTTTTGAGCATTATTATCTCTNTCTAAATGAAGATTTGGGAAGTTAACTGAGTTCTTAATGTTTCCGTTCTCCAAAAAATCTTTGAGTTGGGTAGCAGCCATGATNGCGCAATTTTCCTCCGCTTCNGCGGTACTCGCTCCTATATGAGGCATACAAATCACGTCTGNTCTTGTTGCTAACTCAGGGCGGGGGAAATCACAAATGTATTTTCTTAAGTTTCCCGAATCCAANGCCTCAACGAGAGCAGTGGAGTCGACGATTTCGTCCCTTGCAAAATTGAGCAGGCAANCATCTTTTTTCATTGAGCTAAACATTGATGCATCAATTAGNTTACGAGTTGTATCTAAAACGGGCATGTGCAAGGAAATGAAATCAGAGCTTCCAATCAATGTATTTAAATTTTCAATGCGTTTAACGTCGCTGGGTAACCTCCATGCCGCATCTACGGACAACGCCGGGTCAAAGCCTTGCACATTCATGCCGAGCTTTATTGCCATATCGGCTACCATTGAACCGATGGCTCCTAGCCCAACTACTCCGAGAGTTTTACCCGCTATTTCATTGCCTTTAAACCGTTTTTTNTCAGATTCCATGAGCTTAGACAGCTCATTATAATCAGTAATAGTTCCCTGACTCGTCGCAAAACTGATCCCAGATACGATTTCTCTCGATCCGAGGAGTAGTCCGCAAAGGACGAGTTCCTTCACGGCATTGGCATTGGCGCCTGGCGTATTAAATACTACTACTCCTTTTTCAGTACAAGTATCTACAGGGACATTATTTACGCCCGCACCAGCTCTTGCGACGGCTTTTAATTCATTCGTTATTGACTCTTTCTCTAATTTATAACTTCTTAATAGAATTGCATCGGCATTGTTTAAATCCGGCCCGACCTCAAAACAGTCTTTTTGTAACTTTTTCAACCCGAGCTCCGAAATCGCGTTGAATGTTTGTATCCTGTGCATTTTTTCTTCCTTTAGTTAAATTCTGTACAAAAAGGTACTCTCTCGGAACCTTTTAGCTCGCGAGTTTTAGGCCGCTGTGGCAAACACTCATCTATATTATTTAGTCCAATTGTCGACTTAGCAATTCAGAATGAAATCAAGGGGATTTCAAGGNTCATAATTATGTCGCGAATTGGTTTTAAGTTCCAGTATCATTTGTTCTTGTACGCTTGTTTTTAGCTTATGAAACCAACACAGGTTATCATTGNCTGATCGACAAAAGTGGAATCGACAATGCAAAATATAATACCTGGAGTTGCGATCCCGATAGATGGCTTAAGTATACCGGTCAGCCGAATCTTAGGCCGTAACCCTGGGCCCATGACTGGCCCTGGCACAAATTCCTACCTTATTGGCAAGGAGAGGCTATGCTTGATAGATCCGGGTCCCGTTGACGAGAAACAATTATCTAATTTCTTGGAAGCGATTAAAGGAAATAAACTTGAATACATCCTGGTAACTCATACCCATGGAGATCATTCTCCTGCAGCTNNAATGCTGCAAGCNGANACTGGTGCTGAATTGGTTGGAATAGAGGCNCCTGATGCGCTTGGGCAGGATCATACTTTCTCACCTTCAAAGATTTGGGGTGATGGTGATGAAATAAATTGCGACGAATATAAACTCCGATTGATACATACACCTGGACACGTATCAAATCATATTTGTTACCTATTGATAGGGGAGGGACTGCTATTTACTGGAGATCATATTCTTCAAGGTACCACTTCTGTAATTCTGCCACCTGATGGTGATATGGGTGCCTATCTATGCTCACTGCAGTCATTGAAAGATTTACCACTACGCTATTTGGCGCCAGGACATGGTGCTGTAATGGATAATCCAGCCAAAGAAATACAGCATCTGATTAATCACCGAATGAAAAGGGAGCGTAAAGTTTTATCGGGGTTAGAGAAACTCGAAAATTGCCTAATAGATGATTTAGTGCTGATTGTTTACGATGATGTAGCTGAACACCTGCTTCCATGGGCTAAGAAAACAATGCATGCCCATTTAATCAAATTGCAACGAGATGGAATTGTTGCTGAGTCAGATGGTTACTGGAAGANTCTTTAATTCATGTCTGACTCGCCNATTTGGTTTCTTTATATAATTAGAGGTGCGGATAAAAGTTTGTATACCGGAATCACAACGGATGTACTTAGACGGTTTTNTGAGCATTCAGGTAATGGATCCGGCGATACGAGCAAAGGTGCAAAAGCCCTCCGCGGGAAGCGCCCTTTGAAACTTGAATATTCCTGTCNGATAGGNAATAGATCTGAAGCGTTNAAAATTGAGTATCAGGTAAAGCAGCTCTCAAAAATTAAGAAGGAACAGTTAATAACTGGAGAGTTAGATCTTGACTTCCTTCTGCGAACAAAGGCATGGCTTAATGGTTAATGAAACACACAAGGAAAAGTTAAGAATACCAGTTGGTATCAGCAGTTGCTTGCTCGGTGAGAGAGTTCGGTATGACGGCGGCCATAAAGGGCATTCTTACATTATGCGCACGCTTGACGAGTACTTCGATTTTAAACCTTTTTGTCCAGAGGTAACCATTGGATTAGGAATACCTAGAAAGCCTATTCGTCTTTGGAGGAACGAGAATAAGGAAATTCGATGTGTTGGTGTTTCGGATACAAGTTTAGACTTTACTGAGCGTTTAAAAGAATGTGGGGACGCCCAATATGAATGGCATAAACAACTATGCGGTTACATTTTAAAGAAAGATTCGCCTAGCTGCGGTATGGAACGGGTAAAGATTTGGGATGACGTTATGCCAAAGCGCGAGGGCATCGGTGTCTATGCCGATAAGTTAATGGAGAATTTTCCGTATCTTCCAGTTGAGGAGGAAGGACGGCTTGGAGACGCCATTCTTCGAGAAAATTTTATACAGAGAGTTTTTGCGATGCATCGATGGTTTTCACTCACCTCAGCCAACTTGAGTGTGGGCAGTTTGGGTGAGTTTCATGCCAGACATAAGCTGATACTCATGAGTCATGATCAAACTAGCTATCGCGAGCTCGGACAACTTGTCGCGCGAACATCTAAAGAGAGTCTCTTAGAGGACAGTAAAAAATATCTCCTCGGATTTATGAAAGCTCTAAAAAAGACAGCTACAAGACGGAATCACGTTAACGTATTACAGCACATTCAAGGGTATTTGAAGGTGTCATTGGACTCTGATGATAAGAAAGAACTAGTACGTACTATCGAAAATTATCGGAAAGGACAGCTGCCATTGATCGTGCCGATAACACTTCTAAATCATTTCTTTCGAAAGCATCCNAATACCTATATCTCCAAAAGTTGGTACATGAAACCTTACCCAGAGGAGTTAATGTTGCAAAATAGTATTTAAGATTTCGCAAGCTAGATGACGAGATCTTGTAAATGGTTTTGCCTAGANTATTATCATTCTTGCAATACTGGATTTGGCTCTGGATGAACTTTGANGTTTAAAAATCCATATATGAGTGCTACAAATGGATTAATNATATTAAAAAAGCAAAAGGGCAGGTATGCGATTGTGGCAACACCCAAAGTTGCTGACATGTATGCTCCACAGGTGTTCCAGGGAATTAGTGGNGAGGTAATGGTTCCTGCATCTTCCAAGGTTCGAGATAAAACTCTGGGATCAAGCTTTCTGCTTTGATACTCGAGTTTATACATGCGTCCAGGTAAAACGACTGAAATATACTGGTCGGAGGTAATGATATTCGCACCTATACAAGTCGCTATTGTGGTAGCAATCAGAGTNCCAGTATTGTGTGCAAAAGATAGAGCATGATCTACCAGACGTTNAAGAAGCCCTGTCTTCTCCATCACACCCCCAAACACCATTGCACATAATACCAGCCAAACTGTTGAGAGCATTGAGCTCATCCCGCCTCTGGTCATTAAATTATCGAGAGTGTCATTTCCACTATTTAGAGCAAAACCATCAAACAAAGTTATCCAAATACCTTTAAATAACGTGAGGGCATTGCTTTCTGTTTCTCGGGACAAGGATGATATTGCNCCTTGCTGAAAAATTAGGGCGATTAAAATTCCAAGAATTACTCCCGTCAANATGGTTGGGATAGGTGGAAATTTTTTGTTAGCCATAATCAAAAGCATAATCACAGGAACTAACATGAAGNCATTGATTGAAAAATTCTCACTCAGAAGTTGCAAGGTGATTTCCAAGTTTGATGAGGTATTGGAGGTGTCGATATTAAAACCAATTACGGTGAACAGAATCAGAGTTATAACTATGCTTGGAAAAGTGGTCCATATCATATGTCCAATGTGTCCAAACAAATCCGTTCCGGCAACGGCGGGTGCAAGATTAGTTGTCTCTGATAGGGGAGACATTTTGTCTCCAAAGTATGAACCTGAAATTATTGCGCCGGCAGTGATTTCTAGAGACATTCCTAACCCTGCTGCCGCTCCAATCAATGCAATCCCAACAGTTCCAGCGACTGTCCAAGAGCTACCGATCGACAAAGCTATTAACGCACAGATTATGCAGCTTGCTGAATAGAAGATGGAAGGGTCCAGAATCAGGAGGCTATAATAAATCATTGTGGGCACTGTGCCCGATAAAATCCAACTTCCAATCAATGAACCCACACAGAATAGAATTAGAAGCGGTTTAATGGCAACAGTAATCCCGTGAATTATACTCTCCTCAATTTCAAGCCAGGACNTCCCATTCTTCCAGCCTACGAGCGCCGCAGCTGCTGCACCAACGCATAGTGCTATTTGATTGGGGCCATAGCTTGAGTCCTCACCAAANAGATATACTGAGAGCGACAACAGCAGCACAAGAACAGTAATTGGGATACAAGCCTGAAGAACAGAGGGTGGTCGCAAAGCCGAATTTTTCTGGTTGTGAGTTGTATCAAAAGACTTCACTAGAATGTTACCTGATTTGTCATCATAGACCTATAGCCATTAAGAGAGCCCTGTCTTCAAAAAGATGTTTGGGTGCGAAATAGGTTATACTCCGACTCAGTTGTAGAGTAATTATATCGTCGGTTAAAGACAATTATAATAGANAATTNNTAACATCAGAGGCGCGNGATGGACATTAAGGCCTATATGGCAGAGTTAGGATCGAAAGCTAGAATAGCTTCTCGACANATCGCAAAGGCAACTACAGCCCAAAAAAATGAGGCGTTACTTAATATAGCTGACTCGATTNNGAAAAGTCGAGATACCTTGTTAGCCGCAAATCAACAAGATTTGGCCGNAGGAAAGGAAAAAGGNCTAGAGGCNGCTTTNCTTGATCGNCTTGAGNTGACTGATTCTCGAGTGAACAGCATGCTAGAGGGAATAAGGCAAGTTGCTGCACTTGACGATCCCGTGGGTGAAATTAGTGATTTGAAGTATCGTCCAAGCGGTATTCAGGTTGGTCGAATGCGNGTACCTCTTGGAGTGATTGGTATTATTTACGAGTCACGACCAAATGTAACCTGTGAAGCTGCTAGCTTNTGTCTGAAGTCGGGTAACGCTACGATCTTACGAGGCGGATCTGAGGCTATAAATTCAAATAGAGCGATAGCAGATTGCATAAATTCAGGNCTGGACTCTGCAGGCATGAACGAACACATCGTTCAAGTCGTAGAAATAACTGATCGCGCAGCAGTCGGGGAACTTATCGCGAACCCTGAACATGTTGATGTCATAATTCCTCGCGGCGGGAAGAGTTTAATTGAGCGCATCACGAGTGACGCGCAGGTACCTGTGATCAAGCATTTGGATGGGAATTGTCACCTTTATATTGATGACAGTGCCAATATTGAAAAGTCTTTAAGTGTTGCAATTAATGCGAAAACTCAAAGATATGGTACTTGCTGTACACTCGAATCTTTATTGGTAGCAGAAGCAATTTCAACTGAAATTCTTCCGAGACTTTGTGACAAATATGTGAGTCACGGTGTCGAGCTAAGAGGTTGTATAAAGACACAAAAATTAGTTTCGTCAGTGAAAGCTGCTTCTGAGGAAGATTGGAAGACGGAGTACTTGGCACCTATTCTTTCAATAAAAATTGTTTCCGGGTTAGAAGAAGCTATTGACCACATTAATGAGCATAGTTCACAGCACACTGAATCAATAATGACAGAGGATCATGAGCATGCTCAACGTTTTCTTAGAGAGGTTGATTCGAGTTCGGTCATGATTAATGCTTCGACACGATTTGCGGATGGATTTGAGTATGGCCTTGGAGCGGAAATTGGTATTTCAACCGACAAACTTCATGCGCGCGGGCCGGTTGGACTAGAGGGGCTTACTTCTCAGAAATTTATTGTTTTGGGGGACGGACACATTCGTACATGATTGCGAAACTCGGAGTACTTGGAGGAATGTTTGATCCTGTACATAGTGGTCATATAGACGCGGCCAGATATGCAAAGGACTTGCTTTCTTTAGATCTGGTAAATTTGATTCCATGCAATATTCCTAACCATAAAGTGCAATCTTATGCTCCGGCTGAAGATCGGCTAGCAATGATTGAGTTAGCTATAAGAGATGAATCCGGAATCGAAGTAGATGATATTGAATTGCAAAGACCCTCTGTTTCTTATAGCGTGGAGACACTAAAAACAATAAAGGCACAAAAGCTTGCTCATAACATTACATTTATTCTAGGAATGGATTCTTTTAATTCGATAACTGACTGGTTTAATTGGGAAGAACTTTTTGCACTTTGTAGTTTTCTCGTGTTGGGACGTTCAGGCTTGTCTGTAGACAAAAAAATAGCGGAAAAAGTTCAGTTGAAGACAAGGCTTGCTCAAAGTATTCCTGAATTTTTTCGCGAGGCCACTGGCAAAGTGTTTATAGCCAGTAATTTCAATATCGATTTATCGTCAACCTCAGTGAGAGCGATGCTTAACGCAAATTTAGGGATCGAAGGTTGCTTGAAGCGAGAAATTTTTGAGTACATAAAAGATAAAAATCTCTATTGATAAATTGTATTTGGTGGAAGGTTTGAGAGATAAAGAACTGAAAAAAATCATTGTTGACGCGTTAGAAGATTTAAAAGGTGAGTCTATAAATTGTTTGGCGGTTGGACACCTTACATCTGTGACGGAATATATGGTTATCGTGACCGGGCGTTCCAGTACTCACATTAAATCTTTAGCTGACAATGTGGTAAAGAAGGTTAAAGAAGCAAGCGCCGAAATTATTGGAATTGAAGGAAGAAATCAATCCGAGTGGGTTCTCGTGGATGCAGGAGGAGTTGTAGTCCATTTGATGTTAGCGTCTGTTAGGGCTCTCTATGATTTGGAGGGGCTATGGGATTTTGATAAGCCTAAAAAAACCAATCCAGAATCAAACTTGTCCTAGTAGTTTTTATTGAATGAAAATTTCAATAATTACTGTGGGGAAGAAGTCGCCAAAATGGATTCAAGCTGGCGTCGATGAATATTCAAAACGACTAGATCGAGAGTATGAGCTCAGGTTCGTTGAAGTTGCGAGTTCTTTATCAGGCTCATCCGCTGGTAAAAATTTGAGAATTCAGAGAGAAGCCGTTGCAATGCTCGGTAAGACGCAAGTACAAGATCACGTGATTGCTCTGGATGAGAAGGGTGCACGTGTAAGTACGCTGAAATTTGCCTCAAAGTTAGAATTTTTCAAAGATCAGGGAAAAAATTTAGTGTTTCTGATTGGAGGCGCTGACGGCTTACATAAGTCATGTCTTGAAAGGTCTCAGGAGATTTGGTCATTTTCAGATCTAACTTTTCCCCATGCTTTGGTTAGAGTTGTCTTAATCGAGCAACTTTACCGAGCTCATAGCATTCTGAATGGACACCCTTATCATCGCGAGTAACAGGTATGCTTCCCAGATATATTATAACTTGCGGCCGAAAAATCGGTTAAAATGAAGAAAATTGCTAAATATGCAACCAATTTCAAATAGGATTGTCTAAGGAGGTTGCGGCCTGCAATCTTCAGTACTTTTTTGTGAAGCCGATTATATTTGTGGCGGCACAGTTTGTTTAAGGAATTACTCTCAATGTCTGGTAAATGGCAAGTAAAGGATCATGAAGCTGAGCGCCTACTATTTGATAGTAGGCTTCTTATTGCTTTTGCCATAATTGTTCTGCTTTTCGTCGCTTTAATACTGAAATTGGTTAACTTGCAAGTAACGCAATATGAATATTTCTCTGCCAGATCTGATGGAAATCGACTGCACTCTCAGTATGTACCTCCTGCCCGAGGGTTGATTTTTGACAGGAATGGAGAACTTCTTGCTGATAATCAGCCGATTTTTAATCTAACGGTTGTTCGCGAGCAGGTTGACGATCTTGATCAAATGTTGAATTTTCTTGCCACTTTTATCAGGCTTAATGACGATGATATTGATCAGTTTAACGCCAGGTTAGAGCGTAATAGAGTCCCCTTTGCATCCATCCCTCTCCGTTATGTCTTAACAGAGGAAGAAAAATCTCGTATCGCTGTAAATAGTCATTTATTGGATGGAGTAGCGATCGAGCCTCAATTTGTAAGACATTACCCGTTAGCAAGTCTGACTGCTCACTCCGTTGGTTATGTTTCTGAAATAAATCAGAATGAGTTAGACCAATTGTCAGAAGATGAAAAAGAGAATTACGGTGGTACAAATCATATCGGTAAAACTGGTATCGAAAGAACTTATGAAGATTTGCTTCATGGAACCGTCGGTTATGAGATAGTAGAAAAAAATAATAGAGGCCAGGTTATGCGATATTTNGATCGAACTGANCCTATNGCAGGAAAGAATATCGAGCTACACATGGATGCGCGGCTTCAGCAAGCAGCAGAAGAAGCGCTTGGAGAGTTCAGAGGTGCAGTTGTTGCAATAGAGCCTGCNACCGGAGGGATACTAGCAATGGTATCTAAACCCGGATTTGACCCNAACCTTTTTGTCACGGGAATCAGTAGCAAAGATTATAGTGTTCTGGTCACGGATGAAGTAAATACCCCTNTGTTTGATCGAACAACAAACCCCTACCCCCCTGGCTCCACAGTCAAACCTTTTTTAGGCTTGGCTGGNTTGCAACATGATTTTGTNGATTATGATTTCGCAATTGAGGATCCAGGATATTTTCGATTGCCAGGAGTTTCTTATCGATGGGGAGATTATACTCTTCGGACGCTGATAGGTGGTGGACACGGCCGCACAGATTTACAGAAAGCTATTTATCAATCATGCGACACCTTTTTTTATGATTTAGGTAATCGCATGGGCATAGATACGATACATGGGTTTATGTCTCAATTCGGGTTTGGTCAAAACTTTGCCGTAGATATCTCTTACGCTCGAACAGGCGTTCTTCCATCNGAGGACTGGAAAAAGGAGAGTCGAGGCGAGCCTTGGTATCCGGGCGACACTATTAACTCTTCGATTGGACAAGGATACATGTGGGCGACTCCTTTACAGTTAGCAACTGCCGCATCAATAGTCGCGAATAAAGGGAAGGTTAANCCNCCNCATATGCTCAAGTCTGTAGATGGTATTCCNTACATTGCCCGGGACTACTCTGCGATTCCAGATGTATTGGTGAAAGATCCAGATTATTGGCGATATATCGAGGAAGCCATGACAATGGTCGTGCACAGGCCGTTTTCTGATCGATTCAGAGACTATGGCACTGCCTATGAGGCCATAGCTATGGCTGATCGAAATATGCCTTACAAAATGGCCGGTAAATCNGGATCAGCTCAGGTTGTTGGTATAAGTCAAGATATACTGTCCAGCACNGATATCGTTGTTTCAGATTTGAATAAAGATCATGGACTNTTCATATCCTTTGCGCCTGCACAAAATCCTCATTTAGATCCGCAAATNGCTGTCGCAGTTTTTGTAGAGAATGGTGAGCATGGTAGCAGCGTCGCCGGNCCGATTGCCAAAGCAGTTACCGATACATATTTGTTGGATATCTTACAAGTTGACTTCGATACTATGAATAATTTGCCCCCACTTTCAGAGCCCCTGAACCGAGCATTAATTACTGGCTCTGATGAATAATCGAGATTTTACCCGGCAATCCACGGGTTTGAGTATAGCTGAGAATCGCCCTCTCACTATTTGGAGTGCTATTCATGCAGATCCTCCATTGCTGGTTGGCATAATCATGCTGTGTGCTTTTGGTCTATTTATTCTCTATAGCGCTAGTGGCGGAGACGNGGAAGTGGTGCAAAGACAAGCAATAATTATGGGAGGTGGTGTCTTGGTCATGCTCATCGTCTCCCAATTNAATCCTCATGTCATTCGAACATGGGCGCCTTCTATTTATGCTGCAGGTTTGGCTNTACTGCTGNTGGTATTACTTATCGGNGTTGAGGCAAATGGGGCAAGGAGTTGGTTAGATCTGCCCGGTCTCCCGAGTTTTCAGCCATCCGAGGTGCTGAAAATATCTGTTCCTCTTTCGATGGCTTGGTACCTAGGAAGTCGACCACTCCCGCCAAGATTCAAACATCTCTTTTGGTCCTCTTTTATTATCTTTTTGCCCGCGGCATTAATAATAATTCAAAATGATACTGGCACCGCGATTATGGTAGCGATGTCGGGAGTT
>PBXX01000049.1 GCA_002727755.1 Gammaproteobacteria bacterium
GTTAGAGTTGAGAGAGCAGTTAAGGAAAGGTTGAGCATGGCTGACTCCGAAGGCTTAATGCCCCAAGATATGATAAATGCCAAACCAGTAGCCGCTGCAATAAAGGAGTTTTTTGGTTCAAGTCAATTGTCGCAATTCATGGATCAAAATAATCCGCTATCTGAGGTGACTCACAAAAGGAGAGTATCAGCGTTAGGGCCGGGCGGTCTCACGAGAGAAAGGGCTGGCTTCGAGGTGCGCGACGTACATCCCACTCATTATGGCCGCGTCTGTCCAATTGAGACTCCCGAAGGCCCGAATATAGGGTTGATCAACTCTTTAGCGACTTATGCAAGAACTAACGATTATGGCTTTTTAGAAAGCCCTTACAGAAAAGTCACAAAAAACAAAGTCACAGATGAAATCCATTATCTTTCAGCTATCGATGAAAGCGATTTTGTAATTGCGCAGGCCAGCGCAGAGTTAGATAAGAAAAAAGGATTTGTCGAAAACTTGGTCACAGTGCGATTTAAAGGAGAAACTACCCTTAAGCCTCGTGAAGAAGTTGATTATATGGACGTGGCGCCACAGCAGATGGTTTCTGTAGCTGCCGCATTGATTCCTTTTCTAGAGCACGATGATGCCAACCGTGCTCTCATGGGTTCAAACATGCAGAGACAGGCAGTACCTACACTTAAAACTGAGAAACCGCTCGTCGGAACCGGAATGGAGCGAAATGTTGCCAGTGATTCAGGGGTCTGTGTCGTGGCATTCCGGGGAGGAATAATTGAATCGGTCGATGCTGCGCGTGTCATAGTTCGAGTAAACGATGAAGAGACTGATGCCGGTGAGGCGGGCGTGGATATTTATAATCTAACGAAATACACGCGCTCAAACCAAAACACCTGCATATCGCAAAGACCTCTAGTTAAACAAGGAGATGTGATATCGCGAGGCGATATTCTTGCTGATGGCCCTTCGATAGATATGGGAGAGCTAGCTCTCGGACAAAACATGCGCATAGCCTTTATGCCGTGGAATGGGTACAACTTTGAAGATTCAATTTTGATATCTGAACGAGTGGTTAAGGAAGATCGTTTTACGACAATACATATTCAAGAGCTAACTTGCGTGGCTCGAGACACAAAATTGGGCTCAGAGGAGATAACAGCTGATATACCAAACGTAGGAGAGGGTGCTCTTGGCAAATTGGATGATTCAGGGATAGTTTATATCGGAGCAGAGGTTGATGCTGGAGACATTCTCGTCGGTAAAGTCACTCCCAAAGGAGAAACGCAACTCACTCCAGAAGAAAAGCTATTACGGGCAATTTTTGGAGAGAAAGCCTCGGATGTAAAAGACACCTCCTTGAGAGTTCCAACCAGTGTGACTGGGACTGTTATTGATGTTCAGGTTTTTACGAGGGATGGTCTTGTTAAAGATGATCGGGCAAAAGAAATTGAAAAGTCACAGTTAAGAAGCATAAGAAAAGATATTGATGATGAATATCGAATCATAGAAGGAGCGACTTTAGAGAGGCTGCGAAATTCAATTGTTGGGAAAGTAGTAGCTGGCGGGCCAAAAATTAAAAAAGGTCAGAAAATAACTGTAGATTATTTGGATAAGATTGAAGAGAGCGATCTCCTTAAATTGCGCATGGTTAATGATAAATTAAACGAGCAAATTCAGCTTGCTGCGGATCAGTTAGAAGAGCGCAGGGCGGAGCTAGAAGAAAGATTTGAGGATAAAAAGAATAAGTTAACACAGGGAGATGACCTTGCTCCTGGAGTGCTGAAAATTGTTAAAGTGTATTTGGCGATAAAAAGGCGCATTCAACCAGGTGATAAGATGGCGGGACGTCATGGTAACAAGGGAGTCATTTCAGTCATTATGCCGGTGGAAGACATGCCTTATGATGAAAATGGAGAGCCTGTTGACATAGTGTTGAATCCTCTGGGTGTTCCATCACGGATGAACGTGGGACAAATACTTGAGACTCACCTTGGTGCTGCAGCGAAAGGGCTAGGAGAGCGGATTGGCCGCTTAGTTGATGCGCAAAAGAAAGTATCAGAAGTTAGAAAACTTTTGACTGAAATATATAATAAAATAGGAGAGCGTCCTGAAAACATAAAATCTCTAAGTGATACCGAAATTTTGGAATTAGCTAGTAACCTGCGACAAGGAGTTCCTATGGCCACTCCAGTGTTTGATGGTGCGGCTGAATCAGAAATCAAGGAAATGCTGAGCATGGCCGAGCTGGATGACAGTGGCCAGGTTACGCTTTATGACGGAAGGACCGGAGAGTCGTTTGATAGGCCGGTGACCGTAGGCATAATGTACATGCTCAAACTCAATCATTTGGTTGACGACAAAATGCATGCCAGATCCACCGGGTCTTATAGCTTGGTTACTCAGCAACCTCTTGGCGGAAAGGCGCAATTTGGTGGTCAACGTTTCGGAGAGATGGAGGTATGGGCTCTCGAAGCTTATGGGGCTGCGTACACATTACAAGAAATGCTGACCGTAAAATCCGATGATGTGGCAGGGCGAACCAAAATGTATAAAAACATTGTTGATGGTGACCATCAAATGGAGCCAGCGATGCCTGAATCTTTCAACGTTTTAGTGAAAGAGATTCGATCGCTCGGAATTGACATGGAGCTGGACATAAGTAAATAGCTCTGGCTGCTATGACGGATTGGGAAGACTTCTAAGAAGAATTGTTGATTATTTTGACCTGAAGCTGATTTAGACAACGGTTTTCAGGGGAGGGAATAAAATGAAAGACCTTTTAGGTTTGCTAAAATCTCAGACTCAATCTGATGAGTTTGATTCCATTCGAATTGGTCTTGCCTCACCAGAGATGATTCGATCGTGGTCATTTGGAGAGGTAAAAAAGCCTGAAACAATAAACTATCGAACGTTTAANCCAGAGAGAGATGGACTTTTTTGNGCAAAAATTTTTGGTCCNGTCAAAGACTATGAGTGCTTATGTGGCAAATACAAGCGCCTTAAGCATAGAGGTGTNATCTGNGAAAAATGTGGAGTTGAAGTCGCCTTATCAAAAGTTCGTCGTGATCGAATGGGTCATATTGAACTAGCGAGCCCAGTCGCGCATATTTGGTTTCTAAAGTCATTACCTTCTCGTATCGGTCTTTTGNTGGACATGACTTTGAGAGATATTGAGNGAATTCTCTACTTCGAGTCNTTCGTGGTCACNGATCCAGGTATGACCNCCNTAGAAAAAGGTCAACTTTTAACAGACGANCAATACTACGAGGCGATGGAAGAATTCAGCGACGAATTCGAAGCAAANATGGGNGCCGAGGCAGTTCAGGCTCTCATGAAAGATATGGATGTNGAAAGCGAGGTCGCAAGATTAAGAGAAGAAATTCCAGCGACTAATTCNGAAACTAAATTGAAAAAACTATCNAANCGTTTGAAACTTTTNGAAGCNTTTNANGAATCAGGNAACAANCCAGAATGGATGGTNATGAATGTCCTTCCGGTACTNCCNCCCGATCTTCGTCCNTTGGTTCCNCTTGATGGAGGGCGTTTTGCNACNTCNGACTTGAANGATCTNTATCGTCGAGTAATAAACCGAAACAATCGATTAAAGCGTCTGCTTGATTTAAATGCACCNGATATTATTGTCAGAAACGAGAAGCGAATGTTGCAAGAAGCCGTTGACGCGCTTCTCGATAACGGGCGTAGGGGAAGAGCAATAACAGGCTCNAATAAAAGACCTCTTAAGTCTTTGGCAGATATGATTAAAGGTAAACAGGGGAGATTCAGACAAAATCTACTCGGGAAGCGGGTAGACTACTCCGGTCGCTCGGTAATCGTGGTNGGTCCAGCTCTAAAGCTTCATCANTGTGGCTTGCCCAAGAAAATGGCTTTGGAATTATTCAAACCATTTATTTTTGGGAAGCTCGAACGTCGAGGTTTAGCCACTACAATTAAAGCCGCAAAGAAAATGGTAGANAGGGAGACCGCCGAGGTGTGGGACATACTTGCNGAAGTAATACGCGAGCACCCAGTCCTGCTGAACAGAGCCCCGACCCTNCATAGGCTTGGTATACAAGCCTTTGAGCCTGTGCTAATCGAGGGAAAAGCAATTCAACTGCANCCGCTAGTTTGCGCTGCTTATAATGCAGACTTTGATGGTGATCAAATGGCTGTTCATGTTCCTTTAACCCTGGAAGCCCAGTTAGAGGCTCGTACGTTGATGATGTCAACAAATAACATATTAGCTCCTGCTAATGGGGAGCCAATAATCGTGCCTTCACAGGATGTGGTTTTAGGNTTGTATTACATGACTCGAGAGAGAATAAATGCAAAGGGAGAGGGCATGATATTTGCCGACGCAAAGGAAGTGCAAAGAGCATACGATACCGGTCAAGTTCATTTGCAGGCCAAAATTAAAGTACGGGTCGTTGAGAAACTTGAAAATGAGAATGGAGACCTGGAAGAGGCTAGTGAAATNTTCGATACCACTGTTGGNCGGGTCTTNCTATACAANATTGTCCCCGCGGGTTTGCCTTTTTCAATGGTAAATAAAAAAATGGCAAAAAAACCCATTTCTCAGATTCTCAANGCTTGCTATCGCAATATTGGCTTAAAAGAAACAGTAATTTTTGCAGACCAATTGATGTACACCGGCTATGCATACTCGACAAGATCAGGNTCTTCGATTGGTGTTAATGANTTTGTGATCCCAGAGGAGAAGGCGAAAATAATTGGTCAGGCTAACTCCGAAGTAGAAGAAATNGAAGCTCAATTTGCATCTGGCCTTGTTACCCAAGGAGAGAAATATAACAAAGTAATAGACATATGGTCGCGTGCAAATGACATNGTAGCAAAATCCATGATGGAGGGTCTCTCAANCGAATCGGTCATTAACAGAGATGGGGATAAAGAGGAGCAAGAATCTTTTAATTCAGTATATGTTTACGCAGATTCCGGAGCCAGAGGCTCTCCAGCCCAAATCCGTCAACTTGCGGGCATGAGAGGTTTAATGGCTCGACCAGACGGATCAATTATTGAGACCCCAATCACTGCTAACTTTAGAGAAGGGTTGAGTGTCTCTCAATACTTTACCTCAACCCATGGGGCGAGAAAAGGTTTAGCAGATACCGCACTTAAGACTGCTAACTCTGGCTATTTAACACGACGGCTGGTCGACATATCCCAAGATTTAGTTATAACTGAGAATGATTGCGGAACTGACCAAGGCCTAGCCATGTCACCCATCATTGAGGGAGGTGACATCATCGCACCGCTTGGTGACAGAGTATTGGGTAGAGTATTAGCTTCCGATGTTGTTGATCAAGACAANANCATTATTGCAGAAGCTGGAACTATGATTAATGAGAAAATGGTGGAGATTCTCGAGACTCGCGGAGTTGATCAGGTTTATGTCCGATCACCAATAACCTGTGAGACCAGATTTGGAATTTGCAGTTTGTGCTATGGAAGAGATCTGGCTCGCGGTCATCTGGCAAATGTGGGAGAAGCAGTTGGTGTAATAGCTGCACAGTCAATAGGTGAACCTGGAACACAGCTGACAATGCGAACATTTCACATAGGAGGCGCNGCTTCGAGAGCCACAGCGAGTGACAATATCCAAGTAAAAAACGCTGGCACCATACACCTTAACAATATGAAAACGGTAGAAAACTCCAAAGGGAATTTGGTTGTGGTTTCTCGATCTGGAGAGTTAATTGTCAATGATACAAATGGCAGGGAGCGAGAAAGATATAAATTACCGTATGGTGCAATCATTTCAATCGGAAAGAAAAATGAGGTTGAGGCTGGACAAATTGTTGCTAATTGGGATCCGCATACACATCCCATAGTCTCGGAGGTTGCCGGCAAAGTGTCCTTTGAAGCCATGGATGAGGGTATCACAGTGAGGGAGCAAACAGATGAAATTACTGGCCTCTCAAGTATTTCCGTAATTGACCCGGCTGAACGCGCTGCTTCAGCTAAAGAGATCAGGCCGGCAGTAAACGTTGTGGACAAAAAAGGTAAAGAAGTTTGTTTGCCTGGAACTAACGTCCCAGCCCACTATTTTCTGCCAGCTAATGCCATTATCGGTTTAAAAGACGGCTCTGAGTTAAATATCGGTGACTTCATTGCACGAATCCCGCAGGAAGGATCTAAAACTCGTGATATAACAGGCGGTCTGCCTCGAGTAGCCGATTTATTCGAGGCCAGAAAACCTAAAGAGCCAGCAATTTTGGCAGAGATATCNGGAACCGTAAGCTTTGGTAAGGAAACAAAAGGAAAGAGGCGCTTGGTTATTACGCCTAAAGATGGCGTCAATCCGATTGATGGTTCTGACCATTACGAGACACTAATTCCAAAATGGCGGACAATGACGGTTTTCGAGGGCGAATATATTGAAAAAGGGGAAATTGTTTCAGAGGGACCGCCAGCGCCTCATGATATATTGAGGCTAAAGGGTGTTGAAGCTCTGGCGCAATATATCGTTAACGAAGTGCAGGATGTGTATCGATTACAAGGTGTTCGAATTAACGATAAGCATATCGAAGTAATCGTCCGTCAAATGTTGAGAAAAGTTGAGATTACCCAACCAGGAGATTCTACCCTTATAAAGGGGGAGCAGTTGACTTTTACTCAAATCTTGGAAATCAATGATAAGTTAGTTGACGAAGGGAAATTGCCGGCAAAATTCGATCGAATGTTGTTGGGAATTACCAAAGCATCTCTTGCTACCGATTCATTTATATCTGCCGCATCTTTCCAAGAGACCACACGTGTCCTCACCGAGGCTGCAGTTACTGGAAAGCGCGACTATCTCCGTGGATTAAAAGAAAATGTGGTTGTGGGTCGTTTGATCCCAGCTGGCACTGGGCTGGCCTATCATGAGGCTCGAAAGGCGGGCTATCTAAGAGATTCTGAGTCGGAGGTTAGTTTGAGTGATGTGGAGGCGGCGCTCAGCGAAGCGTTAAACGAGGAAATAACTGAAGAATCTCAAAGTTCTTGAGGTTTTTTATCGTGAATTAAAGAAGTTGACTAGAGGGGGTGAGATTATTAAACTCTCGCCTCCTTTGGTTTCATTGAAATAATAATCTGCTGTAAAAGAGTCTAAAGATGGCAACCATAAACCAATTAGTTCGAAAACCTAGAAAAAGTAAGGTCGCCAAGAGCGACGTACCAGCTTTGCAAGGTTCTCCTCAAAAGAGGGGTGTTTGCACTCGTGTTTATACAACTACGCCAAAGAAACCTAATTCTGCACTCCGTAAAGTTTGTCGAGTTAGGCTAGTAAACGGTTATGAGGTGACGTCCTACATAGGCGGGGAAGGCCACAATCTTCAGGAACACTCCGTAGTATTAATACGGGGCGGAAGAGTAAAGGATTTGCCAGGGGTTCGGTATCATACTGTAAGGGGCAGCCTTGATACGTCTGGCGTTTCAGACCGAAAGCAGGGTCGGTCAAAGTACGGTGCAAANCGTCCAAAATAGTTTTTTGATAGGACAATTATTACAAAGGATGAGAGTCCGACTTACCTTCTTNAACTTAGATAGAGTGAGTCTGAGTAAGGCCAGATTTCCAATAGCCACNGCTAGGTCATTCTGGATTAACCTGAATTAGCATAGAGGTCAAAGCAATGCCTAGACGACGCGTAGTAGCAAAACGAGAAGTTTTACCAGACCCAAAATTCGGCAGCAAAATATTAGCGAAGTTCATGAATCACGTAATGGTTGACGGCAAAAAATCAATTGCTGAAAAAATCGTCTACGGCGCACTAGATGTTGTTTCAGAAAAAACTGGTTCAGAGCCCCTAGATACCTTCGAAAAAGCCCTTGAAGCCATAGCTCCTATGGTGGAGGTGAAATCCCGTCGAGTCGGAGGAGCTACGTACCAAGTGCCTGTAGAGGTNAGAGCCGAAAGACGAAATGCTCTTGCGATGCGTTGGCTGGTTGAGCACGCGAGGTCTCGTGGAGAAAAGTCCATGGCACTTAGATTGGCTGGGGAAATAGCAGACGCATCAGAAGGAAGAGGAAGTGCCGTCAAAAAGCGCGAAGATGTTCATCGGATGGCAGAAGCAAATCGTGCTTTTTCACATTATCGTTTTTAACTAATTACTATTTGAGGGTANAACTGTGTCGAGACAACACCCCCTTAGCCGTTANCGCAATATAGGTATAGCAGCTCACGTGGATGCGGGAAAGACCACAACCACTGAGCGCGTNCTTTTTTATACTGGAATATCCCATAAAATCGGGGANGTACACGATGGTGCCGCGGTGATGGATTGGATGGAGCAGGAGCAGGAGCGAGGAATTACGATCACCTCGGCTGCGACGACTTGTTTCTGGAACGGTATGGATAGTCANTACGACGAGCATCGTATAAACATTATTGACACACCGGGGCACGTTGATTTCACNATCGAAGTTGAGAGATCTCTCCGAGTTCTGGATGGTGCTGTGGTGGTGTTATGCGCGTCTTCCGGAGTTCAACCCCAAACGGAAACAGTGTGGCGTCAAGCTAATCGTTATGAAGTTCCTCGTATGGTATTTGTTAATAAAATGGATAGGGCTGGCGCAGACTTCCTCAAAGTTGTTGAACAAATGAAACAACGATTGGGAGCAAATGCCGTTCCCCTTCAGTTGGCAATAGGCGCNGAAGATGAATTCAAAGGCGTAATTGACCTAGTAAAAATGAAATCAATTGTATGGAGTGAGGAAGATCAGGGGACCTCTTTCGAATATAAGGATATTCCTGAAGAAATGCAGTCTCTCTGCGACGAGTGGAGAGAACATATGTTGGAGGCAGCTGCTGAAGCTAACGAAGAAGTAATGGAGAAATACCTTGAAGAAGGTGACCTAGCTGAAGAGGAACTCATGAAAGCCATTCGTGAGCGGACCCTTGCTAATGAGATTGTCCCCGTGCTTTGTGGGTCTGCATTCAAGAATAAGGGAGTTCAAGCAGTGCTTGATGCGGTGATCGACTATATGCCTGCTCCAACAGAGGTTAAGGCAATTGAGGGAATTAAGGATGATGGAGAAGCAACTACTTGCGAGGCTAATGATGATGCGCCATTCGCAGCTCTAGCATTTAAGATTGCAACTGACCCGTATGTTGGCACCTTGACTTTTTTTNGAGTCTACTCTGGNTCGCTCAGTTCTGGAGACACTGTNTATAACCCACTGAAAAGTAGAAANGAGAGAGTGGGNCGCATGGTNCAGATGCATTCAAACTCNCGGGAAGAAATTAAAGAAGTACTTGCGGGAGACATNGCTGCAGCAATTGGTTTAAAGGATGTAACAACCGGNGAAACCCTATGTGATCCNAATAACATGGTTACNCTAGAAAANATGGATTTNCCAGAACCTGTAATATCCGTNGCGGTTGAACCTAAAAGTAAAGCTGATCAGGAAAAAATGAGTATCGCTTTGGGCAAATTAGCTCAGGAGGACCCGTCTTTCCGCGTTGAATCCGATGAAGAGTCCGGTCAAACTATAATTTCCGGTATGGGCGAATTACACCTCGATGTTTTGGTTGATAGGATGAGAAGAGAATTCTCGGTGGAGGCAAACATCGGCAAACCGCAAGTAGCTTATAGAGAGACAATCAAGCGAACCGTAGAGATAGAAGGCAAGCATGTAAAGCAATCGGGTGGCAGGGGTCAATACGGACATGTTTGGTTGAGGCTTGAGCCCTTAGATCCAGATGCAGATTATGAATTTGTTAATGAGATTGTCGGTGGAGTNGTGCCGAGGGAGTACATACCGGCAGTCGATAAAGGCGTNCAAGAGCAAATGCAAAACGGTTGTCTGGCGGGATATCCACTTCTGGCGATGAAAGTAACNCTTTATGATGGGTCATTTCATGATGTCGACTCTAGTGAGATGGCATTCAAGATAGCCGGATCTCAGGCTCTCAAAAAGGGTGCTTTAGAGGCAGATCCNGCTTTATTGGAGCCAATGATGGCGGTNGAGGTTGTTACGCCTGAAGAGTATATGGGTGACGTAATGGGTGATCTAAATCGTCGCCGCGGGATGGTCGGAGGTATGGAAGATAGTGCTTCTGGNAAGGTNATAANTGCTGATGTTCCTTTGGCTGAAATGTTTGGTTATGCAACTGACTTACGCTCTGCTACTCAAGGAAGGGCCACATACACTATGGAATTTAAGCAGTATGCTGAAGTGCCAAGTAACATAGCAGATTCGATAATTGATAATACCGCTTCCTGATTTTACCTAGATCATGAGAGGTGACTTTAGCAGGNGTTTCATATCAGCTAGAGACAGCCATATTCTNTGAGAATTGAAAAATAGTAATTTGGGCNATTCACATGCTCTNACTATCAANNNATTTATAAAGTTCAAAGTTTCTGNGATAACCGAAAAGCCNCGATAAATCAGGCGTCCAGAGCCTCAAATCACTTGACTTGAAGCCCTACTACANCTAAACTGCGCATCCTTTTTTGGCATAATTAATNTTNATGCCTANTNAAAAAGGNNTNATTTGTTCTTTTAGATGGAATTTCCGGAGTAAGTACGATGCAAAACCAACGCATCAGAATTAGGTTGAAAGCTTTTGATCATAGGTTAATTGATCTATCAGCTCAGGAAATTGTAGACACGGCAAAGCGCACGGGCGCTCAGGTTAAAGGACCCATACCACTGCCAACAAATAAAGAACGGTTNACGGTATTGATATCGCCGCACGTTAATAAAGATGCTCGGGATCAGTACGAAATNCGAACTCACAAAAGATTGATGGATATAGTAGAACCGACCGAAAAAACGGTCGACGCCCTTATGAAGCTTGATTTAGCTGCTGGGGTNGAAGTTCAGATCAGTCTGCAGTAAGTATTAAAAACCAGGTATTCGGGTATTCAGTCCCCAATGCCCTTTTTTGAAGTTTTGGAGCACTGAAATTTCTTATTCTCTCTGACGAGAGAACATAAGTGTAACACGTCAGTGGCCACAGCGGGTTTTAGCCCCTTGCACAATGAGGTTAATAACATGTCAATAGGATTAGTCGGTCGGAAGAGCGGCATGACTCGCATCTTTACCGAGGATGGAAGTTCCATNCCTGTCACAGTTGTGGAAGTTCAACCAAATCGAGTTACACAAATTAAGACNATCGAAACTGACGGTTATAGTGCTGTCCAAGTAACAACTGGCACACGCACATCTAACAAGATTAATAAGGCTCAGGCCGGACATTTTGCTAAAGCTANTACGACAGCAGGNTCNGGTCTNTGGGAATTTCGGACNGATGAACTTGCAGATGTTGGATTAGGTAGTGAGCTTAAAGTAGATCATTTTGCAGCTGGTCAAAAAGTGGANGTGACAGGAACTTCAAAGGGNAAAGGNTTTCAGGGNGGAGTTAAGCGTCATAACTTNCGTATGCAGGATGCCACTCATGGNAATTCAATATCCCACAGGGCGCCTGGATCTATTGGGCAATGTCAAACTCCCGGTAAAGTATGGAAAGGTAAAAANATGGCGGGNCAAATGGGCTCTGTTAAAAAAACCTTGCAG
>PBXX01000050.1 GCA_002727755.1 Gammaproteobacteria bacterium
TTCGAACAAAACTCTTCTGAAATTGAGCTCAAATATCCTTCGACCTCACGATTCAAATATCCAGGGGCCTTGAGTGCAGAGAAACCAATCGCCTGTGTTCGCTCTAACTGAGTTGCACCTATAACAATGCCAGAGAGAGTGAGTCCGGTACCACACGCAAGTGTGATGTATCTCAAATTATATTCAGTCTCATTAGGGATTAGTCGGGGGATCTCAGCACATCCTTTCAGTGCATTAAGATTACTCCCACCTTCAGGTAACAAGTAATATTCACCTAGTTCTGATCGCAGTTTTCTAACAAAATTTATTGAGGATTTTAGACGATAGTTCTCTCGGCTAATCTCTTTGAGTTCCATACCATTTTCCTCACAAAATTTAAGAATAGGATTGAGAGGCCTCACAATTTCTCCACGCACAAAACCAATAGTCTTGAACGAATATATCCTTCCTGCTGCAGCCAATGCCCTTAAATGGTTTGAATACGCCCCGCCAAAACTAACAACCGTCGGTCTTCCCAAGGTCAAAATATGGTCAATGTTCTGCTTCAACTTATAATACTTGTTACCTCCTAATTCAGAGTGAATCTTATCCAAGCGAAGGAAACTAAAATGAATATTGTGTCTAGAAAAATCAGAGAATTTTACCTCTTCCAGCGGAGGATCTGTAAAGGGCACTCTATGACTGCACATAGCTATTTCTCTCCCACGACTATGCCCTTGCAGTCACCAGCAAAAACCTACTAACATTTATTTTAATATTACTCATCGGTCATGAGGTGAGTAATTAGGAGCCCGACTTAACAGATGAAAGATAACGAGCAATCGCATTAGGCGCACTCACATCGGCGATAGACTCGGCTTGCGGATTATAATTAGTATTAGTATTCACATCGTAAGCCCAACTTTTCCCTGACTTATCATATATTATCTCGATGCCCGCTATACCTATGTCGTTATGTGATAAAAACTCTTCATATCTTGCTAGATCATCTAACTCAAAATCGTTGCAAATTGTAAATTTATTTACCTCCACTGTTGGGCAGTTTGAATCCAGTTCACATGCCTCTGCCGGACACAACTCAAATCCGTCTCTTGTATCCACCTCAACAGCATAGAGGAACTTGCCATTCACAAACTCCATACGTGTGATGGAATTGGACGGAGCCTCAATGTATTGTTGAAGCAAAGTGATTCCATCAGGCGAATTCTCAAAATTACTGCCGCTTAAATAGTTCTCTAGNGCATTATGGCTATCAAATTTTTTAACACCTAATCCCTTACCTGCNCGATTGTGTTTAGTTATCAAAGGGAACCCTATTTTTTCTGACGCACCTAGCAAATCACTCTTGCGTAACGCACAAAAAGTCTTTGGAACTGAGATGCCGAATGATTCCATCTCTTGATACTGTCTAATTTTGCTAATTTCCAAATCCAGAGCCTTGGGACCATTAACAACTACTCGATTATGGCGCTTTAACCAAGACAGAATACCCGCGGTCAACTCTGGTTCATATCTATGACCTCTCGTATGGGAGGATGCGCTCATTCTGTTCCAGTAAACTGCATTTGGTGGAATTTCTGTAAGATCAAGGCTCATTTCAGGCAAATACCAAAAGTCATGGTTAAGTTCTAAACTTTCAAAAGCTAAGGCAAAAGGAGCAATCCACTCTTTATTCTCATGAATAACTATTATCATTTTCAGAATTCCTAATCGTTTAAACTATCTACTACCGCCCACTCGTTTCTCCTCAAACGTCATATCAGTCCATGACAATTTGAGCCTCAACGTTGGTACTCAGTAATTATTTAACATACTATTTTTAACAAATAGAGATTTAAATTTATTGAACTAATTTTGTGAACCCAAACGCATTTGGATTATCAGTTTTAATATCCGAGTCCACAAAAATCATCAACCCGGCATCAGAAGTGGTACTGATATATTCGCCGGCCTCATTCCCTGGATCTTTTAAATTATCCGTCATGTAAACGTCATCCCAAAAACGACTTCCGTCGACACCCAAGTAGCCCACATAGCTCATCCAAACACTTGAACTTGGTAGATCCGGGAATTTAGCACTTTTCGCATCTACATCGTTTGTTTCATCTCCATCACCTGCGACAAAAATGTAACCATCGCTTGGGTATCCATCACTTTTTAAAACAGTAACAATTCCCCANGCTTCATTTCTCATAAAGTGATCGCCGTTAATGGNCTCAAATTCTCTAGGATTATAGTAATCTTGCTCCCACTCAAGCTCNAGATAGGGTGGGACGCCTCCAGTAGACCNCCATTTCATAACTTTTATTTTAAAAGGATCCCAACCCTTACTCTTATCNNTCACCTCCATGGGNAAATGACCAACAGTNACCACNCCTCCTCNNACACCATGGGTCGCATTGAGACCAAGATTACCCCGNCCTGGTTTGTCTTCNCATACAGGAGACTCTTTTGCACACGGATAAAATTTGCTCCATTCGAGNCNCAAAGAGTCTTTNTTAAAAAAACTTATNCCCATATTGTCACTGTTNTATGTCCCTATCACATAAATNCCGCCATCTGATTCAACCACTGAGCTNCCAAAGGTGAGTCCTTGATTGCTCATAATATTTTCGTCGATTAGCTCACCNGATACGGGATCNATCTTCATAAGAAAACTCGTCCCACCCTGAGCCATAAAAGCGAAACCGAGTTGTTCAGCGCCTAGATACCCAGTCGCATAAAGCATTCCGTCGGAACCATAAAGAACTTCATGAATAGCATCTGCAACAAAATCATTTCGCTGCTCTTGCCCCAGTTGATCAATTGAATAATACCTTTCCCAAATTTGAGCGCCGGTGTCCTTGTTAAGTTTGGNCAGCCAACGNTCTTGCNTGGTTGAACCGGAAGCTGTTTGTGCNCCAGCCACAATTANCCCATCCTCNATCTCTATACAGTCATAACCAATATCACTTTTATNATTCGTANNCCCAAACTGTTGTTGCCAAACCAGACTACCTATCCGGTCAATCTTCATAACCAAGATNTCGGTTGCAGTNTCATTCCCGCCTGAACCNCACGCGATAAAGCCNCCATCNGTTGTTTCAAAACCCCTCTGAGGTTTTTCNTCNGCAGGTGTCCCATAACCAGTATCCCAGGAAAAATACATTGAGTTTGGATCAGTCTTAACACCGATTAATTCAGCGCTTGAAAGGGAAAATTCGTNTGTNGATGGATTTGAAATTTGAAAAATTGCTGAATAAAGCTTGCCTGAGACATCGATCGAGTGCACCTCTAATTCCCCGTCCAAATATGTTCCAGCANCNNTCTGTGANAGCATGACTTCTGANGCTGACTCAATTTTGACACATGTTTGAGGNCAGGAAGAAATTACNANGGAGACTTTGTATGCTTTNTTTCCGACNACAACACTCGGAACGCTTATGATTCCTTGGTTATAAGATGAAGTTTCATATGAAAACACNCTANTACATAGCAGNCATANAGCNACTTTGANAATTTTTACGTGCATTTTTATNTTCCTTNNNGAGANNAGAATTGTAANTAAAATTCCTTTAAATTTCATTACTTGACCGTAATCTAAATTTAGAAGACTAATTTCAGTTATAAGCATTTCTTTAAAAAGTTCTTTGCACTTAAAGTCCAAAATAAATTAGTGAGCGTTATCGAGGTCATGGTTCCGAATGATGCTATCCCAAATTTAAGAGAGTCCAAACCACCATGGCTCGTAGCAGATCTGCGGTCTGACCATGCGGGCGAAACTGGTGCGATTTGGATTTACCAAGGGATTTTATCGACCACCAACGAAGATGCGGTGAAAGAGTTTGCACAGCACCATCTAGCAACAGAGTTATGCCATCTTGAAGAAATAGAAAAATTCCTTGATAAAAAAGATAGATCCGTACTGATACCTCTCTGGAAGATTTTGGGGTTTTTAACCGGCGCCTTACCTGCGCTGATTGGACCAAGAGCTGTCTTTGCAACAATCTCTGCTGTTGAAAATTTTGTGGTTGCCCATTACCAGGCTCAGATACGACGACTTCGGAACGAAAATATTCATCCGCATATAGCTAGTGTCTTACAGTCGTGCCGCGACGATGAAGCGCAGCATGAAGCAGAGGCGGCGAGCTTTATTAGCAGTCAACCTGGTAAATTGCTCAGGGCTTGGTGTTGTTTAATAAGTGTCGGATCTAATTTTGCCGTGAAATTAGCACGAATGATTTAGGCTAGATTTATGCCAAAATTTGTCCCGAATTCCAAGTCACCTCATTTTAACAAATCCGATCTGAGCAGAATCATAGAGATGGCTTGGGATGACAAGACCCCTTTTGAAGCAATCAAACTGAATTTTCAGTGCACTGAAAGAGAAGTGATCAATCTAATGAAAATGACACTAAAGAGAGGGTCGTATAAAAAATGGCGTCAGCGAGTGAAAGGACGGAAAGCAAAACATTTAAGGAAATCGCAACTTCATGCCTGAGGGCCCAGAGATAAGACGAGCCGCCGATCGNTTATCTCGCGTTCTATGTGGGCAACTTCTAATCAATATCTACTTTTATTCGGAGGAACTCAAAGCCTTCGAAAAAATCTTAGAAGGCTCCAGAGTAGAAGCGGTTAACACGAGAGGAAAGGCTTTGCTGACCTCCTTAGATTCAGGATACACGATTTACTCTCATAATCAGCTCTATGGCAGATGGAACATTGTCAAAGCCGGAAATTTCCCTAAGACTAAGCGGTCCCTCAGGATGGCATTGGACACACAATCTCATAGGGCCTTGTTATTTAGCGCAAGTGATATCAATATTCTTCAATCAGAGGCAATAGAAGACCACCCTTTCCTGGCAAAAATCGGACCAGACATACTAGATGAAGATCTGACGTGGAAGGTTGTTTCCAGGCGCCTGNTGAGCGACAAGTTCAGAAATCGTCAANTAGCATCANTATTTCTCGATCAGAGCTTTTTAGCGGGGGTCGGTAATTATCTCAGATCTGAAATTCTCTTCGACGCAAGAGCGAATCCTCTAAAAAAACCAAAGGAACTTGCGCTAAAAAGTATCAATCAGATCAGCCGAAGTACGTTAAAAATTTGTCAGCGGGCTTACACCNAAAATGGAGTAACAAATCCTGAGCNTCTTGTAAGGAAGCTAAAATTACTGGGACTCTCGAGATCTGCTTATCGACATGCTGTTTTTGGGCGAAGCGGCAAAAAGTGCCACACCTGTAAAACCTTTATAGAAAAAGTATCCATTGGAAGCCGACGCTTATATTTGTGCCCCCTATGCCAGATCGTAAATTAAATAAAGAACGCAGAGATCGGGCTGTAATTAGTAAATTGTCCAAGACCTGCAAGGTTTGTAACAAGCCCTTCACATGGCGTAAGAAATGGCAGAGAGATTGGGGCAATGTCTTATATTGCTCAGAGCGTTGCCGACGATCCGGCAAAAAGAAACCGTAATTTGTATTAACAACTATAACAGTTTGCCGCTTGCAACATCTGCCTCATACTCTTCAATTGTTATGAGTCCCAANGATTCGGCTTTTTNTCTATCCTCNTCAGTTATTACATCCTGAACAAGGTCNACCCTCTTCCACAAAGCTAGAGGAATAGTGCCGTCTTTTTCTGGAACGTACGGTGATTGCTCTGTCAAATTCATTTGGTGTATNTAGCGAGGACAATTTACCCAAACGTTGCTTACAATCAATTCTATGACTAAATTTGCTCCAGGATAACTTTTCAAAATTGGGCCCTCTTTAATGCACCTTGCTTCACCCCTAACACGGATCCTTTGTGGGGTTTGAAAGTCAATAAAAAGTAACCCGACTTTTGACTTTGCCTGTATATTCCCNACAGACATAAACATGCCGTTTCCATCATAACTAGGAAACAAAATTGTCTTAGCATCAACTACTCTTACAAAACCAGTATCTCCACCTTTATAAGAACAAGATGGGTACCCTTGTTCATCTACAGTTGATAGATAAAACATGTTTCTCGATTGGATAAAAGCTGCTTGATCATCGGACAACTCTTCGGTAACAACAGCCTCTTTTATTCTTTCAGCAAGCTCTCTAGTAAAGAATTCATCCTGAAGTGATCTTTGTGCCTCGGTATAAAACTGCTCCATAAATCTTGTCCTTTGCGATTTTTCAGAAACCTATAATTATTCTGTATCTGATAAAACAGCATCTGAAATATTTGATTACAGAAAATTTACATAACAAAAACTNAATATNCTCTTAACGCCANATAAGTATAATTTCACAGCAAACTATACTCTTNANTTTCTATNGATTAATCGTAAATGTATGAAATATTTTATTAAAATTATCGTATTGCAACAGCCAATCAGAATGATAACGCTGTAAACCGTGCTAANTTCCGTTTAATATTGCTTAAAACGNAAGAAATAACAAATGTTAGGATATTTCGTATGAATTTATTAAAACTTCTTTTAGCTTGTGCATTAACAACTAATATGCTGTCAACATCATTGCTGGCTCAGGATGCCATAGATATTGGAAAAGTGGGAGAAAGCCCGTATGAAGTCGTTACCTATTGGGCTGAGCCTTTTGCTGAAAAAGGATTCGCTTTTGGTGGTGCCTCAGGAGTACTTTCAGACCATCCGGGCCGTCTGATCGTCAGTCAACGAGGTGAAACTAGAATACCTCTCGATGTTCCTCGAGATTTTCACGGGTTTGCAGGCGAACTCGGCATTAGCGTCTTAACTGAAGAAGAGAGACGAACCTGGCAGAACTGTATTTTTATTCTTGATGCAAACGGCAAAGTGGTTGATATATGGGACCATCTTGATTATCTCTGTGAGGGAGCCGAAGGGCCNGGTCCTGAGCGCATAAGAGTTAGCCCCTATGATCCTGAGCGTAAGTTGTGGATCATTAATCAAACTCATCATCAGATTTATGTAATTTCAAATGACGGAAGTGAGCTATTGGCAACTTACGGTGAGAAAGGGATGCCAGGCANAGACGCNACTCACTATGGTAGCCCGCAAGATGTNGCATTCATGCCAGACGGACGAATCCTCGTGGCTGACGGACTAATTAACAATCGAGTTGTCGTATATGATAANGANATGAACTACCTAACCGAATTTGGAACTGAAGGAACTGTTCCCGGTGGGACAAATGGAATTCATTCACTGAGCATAGGGCCTGAAGGGCGTATCTTTGTACTGGACCGATCGGGTTATGGGGTGAATATCTGGCGAACGGGCGAGAGCTACACCGATTTTTATTTCGAACGTCGGATTGATATTTCAGGCATGGCGCTAGATGTTATCGTTAATAAGAACGATTTTTGGATGACGGCTCATAACCCATTACGCTTCATCAATTTCGATTTTGAAGGAAATCAGAAATACACCTGGCTTGTTCCTGCAGAGTTACCTGATGGCTTTCGTGAAGTTCACAGCTTTAGTGTTTCTTCTGAAGGTATAATGTACGGAGGCGACAATATCTACGGGCGACCTCAAAAATGGATTGCCAAACCTGGTGCGACCTCTGACTTACTAATAGAGCCACCTTGGGTCGGTTACTAGATAAGAAAAATTAACAGAATCAGAGAGTTAAATGGCGGACCGGACGGGATTCGAACCCGCGACCTCCGGCGTGACAGGCCGGCATTCTAACCAGCTGAACTACCGGTCCGCGACAAAACTGCTTGGTGGGTGGTGAGGGATTTGAACCCCCGACATTCGCCTTGTAAGGGCGACGCTCTCCCAACTGAGCTAACCACCCGTCACAGGATAGACGCGAATTTTACCGACTTAAAGCAGCATGTCAACATAAGCCCCGCTATCTCTTTCACCGTAATGATATCCCTCATTAACTATTAGTAGTTAAATCCTTGAATGTCAGAGGATCAATTGACTCATCTTCTAGTATGCNTTTTGCTAAGTACATTTTACTCTGAATCAACTGTTTTGCTGCAGCAAANTCCTTNGGTCTATTCACACAATCTGCAGCCACAACTCTCGAATTCTTNAAATAAAATAAAGCTAAACCATTTTTGTCTGACACATTAGGATTGCCCCTAACTATTATTTCGGCAGACCCATGATTCAAGCCGACCATTTGAATTTTAGCATCATACTGGTCCGACCAAAACCAAGGCAATGATTCATAAATTTGTGAACCACCGGCAATGTTTACAGCTGCACACCTAGCCTGATCGTTTGCATTTTGTACTGATTCTAAGTTGATAACTTTATCGTAGAGAGAAGTGTAAAACTGAGTACAATCCCCAGCCGCATAAATATCGTCTTCACTAGTTTTACAGGTTTCATTGACTATAATTCCCCTGTCAACCTTTAGGCCTATTTCTCGTGCTAGTTCAACATTAGGATTTACACCGATACCAACAAACACTGCATCACAATCGAGAGCCTTACCGTTAGTGCAGACTACTGATTCTGCCTGGTCTTCCCCTTTCATTTCCTTTACTCCTGTTCCCAATGTAAAGCTAACCCCATTATCCTCATGGAGTTTACGTACCCATTGGGATAGGTAACTGCTGGTTACCCTCTCCAACACTCTTTTCGCTATATCGACTATGGTGACCTCTATTCCTAGCTGCCTCAAAACTGCGCAAACTTCGAGGCCTATGTACCCCGCTCCAATAATTACGACTCGTTTCATTCTCGGGAGTACAGATTGTATTTTCTTAACATCAGTCGCTTCTCTAAGATAGAANACATTCTCAAATTGATTNCCAAGAGGGAATTNTTTTTACAGTNGATCCAACACANATTGCCAATTTCCCNTAGTTNGATTCCTTACCATCGGTAAAAATCAGCTTCTTTTTCTNNTTNTGGATTGCTTTAACTNTCCTCCCTAGAGACAAAGAAATGTCGTTGTCTTNAAACATTTTTTCAGGGCGTAAACGAATCTGATCAAGCGTCTTCTTGCCGAGAAGAAGNTCTTTAGACAAAGGAGGNCTATGATAGGGTAATTCCATTTCATCACTAATGAGCTCTATCTCATGNGGCCATCCTTCTCTCCTTAGCTGCATAGCGAGTGACACTCCAGCGTGACTCGCACCAATTATGCTNCATTTATTATTCGACATAAGACTTCCTCGTANACGTTTAATAGCTATGGGATTTGCCAATCTATTGGTTGCTTTCCTAGCCTAATGAGGTGTTCATTAATCTTCGAAAATGGACGACTTCCAAAAAATCCTTTATGAGCCGAAAACGGGGANGGATGTGGAGATGTCAAAACTAGGTGTTTCCCCCTATCTATGAATTCACCTTTTCTTTGCGCATAAGCACCCCATAATAAAAACACAAGTCCATCTTTTCCTTCATTCAATAGANNTATGATGCGATCCGTAAATTTCTCCCATCCCCTCCCTTGATGCGAGCCGGCTTTACCGTGTTCTACTGTTANAATGGAATTAAGAAGCAACACNCCTTGTGATGCCCAGTAATCTAGTGATCCGTGTCCGGGATGTCTAAAATTAATATCACTAGTCAACTCTTTATAAATATTCTGCAGGGATGGTGGAATATCTACATCTGGCATTACAGAAAAACTTAGACCATGAGCTTGACCAACTCCATGATAAGGATCTTGACCTAAAATAACTACNTTTGTTNTTTCAAATGAAGTCGAGTNAAGAGCGTTAAAAATTTGTTTACCAGGAGGGTATATCTTTTTGCCCTGTTGCTTTTGTTCAATAAGAAAGATCCTTAGCTCTTTCATATATTCTAGTTCAAATTCATCACGCAACCGAGATATCCAAGATCTACTCAGACTAACTGATCTAGTTTCAGATGCTGTCGCATCAGTCACTTTCTTTTTCTGGTCGCATATGAGGAAAAAGCAACACATCCTTTATCGA
This sequence comes from Gammaproteobacteria bacterium, assembly GCA_002727755.1. Lineage (GTDB taxonomy): Bacteria > Pseudomonadota > Gammaproteobacteria > Pseudomonadales > Pseudohongiellaceae > UBA9145. The sequence goes on from PBXX01000050.1 coordinate 9,863, forward strand.
TGGCGAGTCCGTGAACAACATTACCAAACGGTCTATTCCGATTCCTTCTCCCGCTGTGGGTGGTAAGCCATACTCAAGNGCAGTAATGTAATCCTCNTCAAAATGCATAGCTTCTTTATCACCTGATTCTTTATCTGCAACCTGAATCGCGAACCTTTCCGCTTGATCTTCAGGATCATTTAGTTCAGAAAANCCGTTTGCCAGTTCCCTGCCTCCGATTATTAATTCAAAACGGTCTGTCACGTCAGGAGTGAGTTCATTTCTTCTTGCTAATGGGGATACTTCTGTTGGGTACTCAGTGATAAAAGTAGGTTGATCTAATTTATCTTCCACCTGTTGCTCAAATATCTCCATGATAATCTTACCTGTTCCCCAATTCTCATCGATGGTTACATCTAATGACTCTGCAATATCACTTGCAGTTTCTTTTCTTGAGAGTTGTTCCTTTTTCACTCCACAGAAAGCCTCTATTGCTTCTAGTACGGTTAATCTTCGGAAAGGCTCAGAAAAATCGTAAATAGATCCCTGATAACTTATCTTCTCGCTCCCTAATACTTCTCGAGCAATAGTTTTAAACAAATCTTCTGTTAGATTCATTAAATCAGAGTAAGTTGCGTAAGCTTGATAGAATTCAATCATAGTGAACTCGGGATTATGTCGGGTAGAAAGCCCTTCGTTCCGAAAATTTCTATTCAGTTCAAAAACCCTCTCAAAACCTCCTACAACTAATCTTTTAAGGTAAAGTTCTGGAGCGATCCTAAGATACATATCCTGATTTAGTGCATTATGATGAGTTGTAAAAGGCCGGGCTGTAGCGCCGCCTGGTATGACCTGCATCATAGGTGTCTCAACTTCCATAAAATCTGCACTTTCAAAATAATTTCTTATACTTCGTATTATTTTTGATCGAACCTCAAATACATGACGTGACTCTTCATTAACAATAAGATCGACATATCTTTTTCTGTAACGAAGCTCGGTATCATTAAGTCCTTTGTGTTTATCTGGGAGAGGACGCAGAGCCTTTGTGAGAATTCGAAAAGTCGACACTCTTACAGTTAGTTCTCCTTTGTTAGTTTTAAAAATCTCCCCTTCGACGCCGATAATGTCACCAAAATCGAGTAGTTTGTATTCTTCCAAAAGCTGACCAGATAACGTTTTGCTATTCAAGTAAAGTTGTAGCTTTACACCTTCATCTAGAATGACAACAAAAGGCCCTCGCATTCTAATTATGCGACCCGCAACAGAGACCTGGTGAGAAATCTCTTCAAGATGAGATTTCTCCGATTCATTAAATTCTGAGACTACCCAGGAAGAACTAACACTTTTCTTAAAATCATTAGGAAAGGCTTGTCTCTTTGTTCTAATTTCCGAGAGTTTTTTGCGGCGAATCGATATTAGATTATTCTCATCGCTAGACAATATGTCTTCGTTTTCATCCGTCATAAAAATTCCTATAGACCCATTTTAAGGCTTGCCTCGATAAATGGATCAAGTTCTCCATCTAAAACAGCTCCAGTATTTGTGATCTCAATATTTGTTCTCAAATCCTTAATTCTTGAGGCATCTAAAACATAAGAACGAATCTGGCTACCCCAACCGATATCCGCTTTCGACTCCTCAACAGATTGAGCCTTCTCTTTGCGTTTTAACTCTTCCATCTCGTAGAGTTTCGCTTTTAATTGTTTAATTGCCATATCCTTATTCTTATGTTGAGATCTTTGACTTTGACACTGGACAACGATACCAGAGGGTTCATGCGTTAACCTAATTGCAGAATCAGTTTTATTGACATGTTGACCTCCGGCGCCGCTCGCTCTATAGGTATCAATTCGAACATCTGCCATATTAAGGTCAACCTCAATATCATCGCTGATTTCAGGCGATACAAAAACTGAGGCAAANGATGTATGACGGCGATTGCCTGAGTCAAAGGGCGATTTTCGCACAAGCCGGTGGACCCCAGTCTCAGTGCGCAACCACCCAAACGCAAAGTCTCCCGAAAATTGCACGGTCGCGCTTTTTATTCCCGCAACATCACCCCCGGATACTTCAACCAACTGAGCTTTAAATCCTTTACCCTCACCCCACCGCAAATACATTCGCAGTATCATCTCCGCCCAATCTTGAGCCTCGGTACCACCAGATCCAGCTTGAATCTCTAAGTAAGCATTTGAGGAATCCATTTCACCTGAAAACATCCTCCGAAATTCCAATAACTCTATTCTCTCTTGGATGAGGGTCAGGTCCTTATTCGCAGCCCTGTATAACTCTTCGTCTTTTTCCTCTTCTGCTAAGATAAGCAACTCTTCTGACTCTTGGACCTCTGACTCCAATTGTTCGATAGTATGAACAATTGACTCGAGAATTGCCCTCTCCTTACCCAAAGCTTGAGCATACTCAGGTTTGTCCCAAACAGAGGACTCCGCCAGCTCAAATTCTACCTCTGTTAATCTATCTCGCTTTGTATCAAAGTCAAAGATACCCCCTGAGTTTCTTGATGCGCCCAGTAAAGTCTTTTAGTTTTGATAGTTGGTTATTGAGCTCAANCATTTTCGCAAGCCAAATTTATCACTGAGTAATCATTTTACTTCAATAAACCATCGATTTCAGCGTTTCATGGTCATTCCATAAAGCCAAAAGGCTTTAAAACCCGCCTTTGGAGCTCTGCATTAGAANCCTNATGGCAGGCTTGATTAACATGAATTCTTCATTATCTGTGAGTTTGAGTTCATGATGACGAAAGGTAAACCAAGCTCACGCAGCCAAGCAATTGCCTCGGACTCTTCTTTCAGCATGGCAATAGTGGCAACAGAGCCCGCAACCGTGCACAAATTTGCTGAGATGCTAACAGCACGGAGACCAGAACATGGAATACCAGTCTTAGGATTTAAAATGTGGCTGTATCTCTTACCTTCGTGCACGAAGTAACGCTTGTAGTCTCCACTCGTAGCTAATCCCCCAGAATGGACTTCAATTGTCGCAATTTCTGCATCAGTATTTCTGGGATCTGTAATTCCAACGTTCCATGGCGAACCATCCGGTTTTCGTCCGACAACAGCAATATCACCACCAAGATTAATAAGCCCGTATTCAACTCCTAATTTTTTTGACAAAACTGCGAGAGAATCAGCTGCATATTCTTTAACTACCCCACCAAAATCTATACTCATACCCATCGGAATAGATAGCATACCATTACCCCAAGATACTCTAGAAAAGTCGGTCAGAGATAACGCGTGCTCAATCTGTATTGTGGTAGGAACTTTCTTTTTCTTAAAATCCCACAGTGAATTCAAACTTCCTGCTGTAATATCAAACAAACCATCGCTTTGATTAAAACAGTTTAATGAGTGCTCTAACAGAGATTCAGTTTCCTCATCTACTTGAATAGTTTCACCTTTGCTTGCTGCGAGGTTAATTGCAAAGAGCAAATTATTTTCCCGAAATTTTGAATATTTCTGCTCAAGCCTTTCAAGCTCATCTCGCAATGAACTAAACACAGAATGAGAATCTGATTTTGTTGTTAAACATAAGATAAATTCGCAATCACTTCCCATAGCCTTGAATGAGAATTTAAGCAACTCGGATTCTTGAATCTTAGAATTCATCAGAAGATATATTCTAGACCTACTGAGAAACGATTGAATTTGACTAACGCGGCACTGGGCCTATTCACAGAAAAACTCGCAAAATTATCGCTAGCTACATATCTCTCTGCACTCAAAATTGTCGACCACCGACCAAAATTAAAAACAAAATCAATCCCGCCACTTACAGCACCAAATGACGATAAGCGATAATCGCTTGACTGGTATTCATTCAAAGGTTTCATAAAGTCGTCGATATTCGTGAAAAAATTAGCTGCTGACTGCGAATAATAGCGGATGTTTGGCACTATCCGAAAAGTCCCCCCAATATTTTTATGCCAACTACTATCTATCGTATGTGAGCTTATTCCAAAATCATCGTGGTAGTATCGGTAGTTGACATGAAGAGCAGAGTTACTATCTCGAAAAAAATGCCTATAAGAATTTGTAACAGCAATTTGCGTTTTGTCTCTCGGTCTGACGTCTCTTAATTTATATGGGTCACTGAGAAATCCAGATTGTTCTGATATGTTTAATGATAATTGGAAAGTTGAATTTTGAGAAATAATTTGACTAATCGAGACAACACCAGATTTACTATTTTTACTCTCACTTGTAACACGATTAAATATATCTGCATCTGTTGGAAAAATATTGTCTGATGAATAACTATAGCCAATCGATAGTGTCGTTAACTCATCGTTAAAATTTTTACTAGCACTGAAAGCATAATATTTGGCGCGATAATCATTTTCCTCAGAGTATCCGACTACTCCTGAGACAGTACCTTGGCTAAGATAATAACTCGCTCCAACAGAGACCTCCGTTCTTTCATCATAGATGCCGCTCGCTCCACTCATNGCTACCAACGGCTCNCCATCACTGCCNCTNGATGTNTACCATGGTGAGGCACCCGACATAGTTTCATGGTTTGCATCCAGCGAAANNGAAAGGTTCCTTCCTATTGGTGAAATTAATTTAAATTGGTGCACATCGATATCATANCGCTCCAGATCTCCGTAGGGAGATTCGCTTCTATCGAGGTCATCTTCACTATAATTAGATACCTTATATGAGGCTGTAGATTGTGGTGGGGGGGAATCAGACATAGCAATTCCCGGTAATGCTAATGCAGTGGTNGAAAGAGCTATAAGACTGGTTGATTTCCGAGATTTCAATTCAAGTGCTCGTAACGGGGTTAATTACAGCCGCAACCACCTCCAGCTGCAGTATCGCCTCCTGAAGAAGCTTCCTTACTAAAAAATATATGGTCCTGAAGCAGAGCCCCCAAAGGATCGCTATCCCAAGCCATTTCTGGCCGCGCTAGCACACCNCTCTCCCAAGGGCGGACTTGTTGACAACTAAACAAAGAGCTTATGCACAAAATGAATATTAGTGAAAATTTAATATATTNCATGTGTTAATTTACCTAAAATTCAANCNCCACCTAGAAATAAAAGCCTGACAAAAACGGTNANTATCTAACAATTAGTTATTAATCTTATCAGTGGAATTGAGTCTTTTATAACATATTTGTATTCGAAACCCACNNCCAATGGTAAATACGCCTCCTCAATTGGAACTACTGCTGGATAACAGTTTAAGAAACTCCTCAAGATTATTATAGTTTGCGCTTCCCGGTGCCAACTGCCTACCACCACCATGACCATTTCCACTTACCTTTCTAAGGATATAATTTAAGCCATCTGCACGACGATTCAGAAGACCTTCAAATGCCGCGATATTGGCACTTTGAGACGTACCGCTAGCACCCTCAAAAATTAATGAAGTGCCTCCAGCATAGCCGCCCCGTCGATGGCAGGAAATGCATTTCGATTGAACTATGTTCTGAGCAATCGATTTTTCAAATAACTCCGCTGCCTTTTCACGGTTGGTTTTTTCTCGAGCTGGCGGGGTTGCGGACCCTGGATCTGTTTCTACTGGGGTTGATTGAGAGGTTGGCTCTGGATTAGTAGGCGTAATGAGCAAATCAGCTTTCGAGAGCTGCAGAATCACAGAGGGTTCAACCGATATAAGTTCTAGTTCGATTCTGTAAGAATTATTAGCAGCCGTTAGTTTAGGAATCGTCAAGGTTGTGTTTACAAAGCTACTAGCATTTGAAGAGTTCGAATCGGACAAGGTTAATTCCGCAGCAGCTATCATTTTCAATTGGGCTGGATCGGTATTTGGCATGAGTTGTAGATCTAGACTATAGTAATCGTTCCCCACTCTCAGCACCGGTATTTTTACAACATCTCCAATCACATAGGCATCTGCTGAGGCTTGTTGATCAGCCCCCAAAGTCTTTTCATTCACGATAAAAAGGAGAATCAGAATAAACAAATAGCGCTGTAATTTTAGGTATTTCACACTAAATCTCTTTTGCTCTTTTCCTACTGTTACGCTTTAGGCATTGTAAAAGATCTGTCTGGCTTTATCATACCTATAAATCTCGGTCAGACTCAGAAAAACCTCACCGAAGATCAGTAACGTGAGGTTATTAAGGGACTTTTTCTATCGTCAGAAAAAAACTTAAGCTCTATTTCTT
>PBXX01000051.1 GCA_002727755.1 Gammaproteobacteria bacterium
CTAAAACCTTTCATGCCTGATGCGTCAAAGAGAGATATCAGGATAAAAGCTGTCAATATTTGGACTTCTATTCATGGGTTAGTTGGGCTTTTGAGGCGTGAGGTTTCGCTGGGTGGTAAATCCAAAGAGTTAAAATGGATTGAAAATAATTTAGAAGATTATTTGAAAATGACAACCTTCCGCTGAAAGGATAAATTATCAGAGATTTTAAAATTTGACCCACTGAGTCGTATAACTAAAGCATTCGTGAAGTCGTATCCAGTAAGAATTTCGTGAGAGGTAAGTAACGAGTGGGAATGATGATCAATGAAAACTAATGTCTAAAATCAAACACTAACGATTCATTTTTGGCAAACGTGACAATTTTATGAAAGAGATATTTCCTATTGAAGGTGCATCTGTAATCGTATCCGACGACATGTGTGATATGAATGGGCATATGAACGTAAGACACTACCAAACTATTCCTATGGATTATGATGGCAATTTTTATACCAGTCTTGGTTTTGGAGAAGATTATATAGCTAAAGGTTTTTCGTCTTTCACAGCTGAACAAAATATTAGGTATCTAAAAGAATGTCTAAAAGGAGAAAAATTAACACCTAGATTCAGAATGCTTAACGTAAATAAAAAGTTATACCACTACGTGTGTGCAATTTGTAAAGAGTCAGATGAAGTGGCAGCTCTGGTTGAAAGCGTTGAAATCCATATTGATATGTCTAAAAGAAAATCTGCACAAATATCCGATGAAATCTTTGAGACTATGGTGAGAATGCAAAAGGAGCATGAATCTTTTGGTGATTATCCTTTTGATACAAAGTTAAAAATTAAATAATTTATAGTGTTAGGTTATTAGTCGAAAGTTTTTCTATTCCATCAGAAAATAACTTACATCATCAATACTGTTGGGAGTATTTATGGATTCACTTAAAATTGTTTTCTCTTGGCTTGGGCGATTTCTTGAGAAAACAAGAACCATCATGCTGAACCTTGTCACGGCCTTCGTTTTGATCTTTTTTATAGTCATGATATATGGAGCGCTAACCTCTGGGCCTGAAATTAAAGATCCAAGTGGGCGGGTGCTCTTAGTTAATCCTGAAGGAACAGTGGTTGATCAAGAAGTGTTTAATTCAGGTTTTCTTTCTAGCATTGGCACAGGCCCTTCAACGGATCAAATTCAAACAAGAGATCTTATACGATTAATAAGAGCGGCAGCTGAAGATAAAGATATACCTGCTGTGCTTGTTGACTTCTCATCTACAAGTTTTGCTGGGACGACTACAGCAATCAATATTGCAAAAGAATTAAAAGCGCTTCGTGACTCTGGTAAAAGAGTCGTTGCATTTAACGATCGATTGACTACATCCTCTTACCTCATGGCTTCTCAAGCATCTGAAGTATGGGTCCATCCTGTAGGAAGCATCAGTGTTAAAGGTATTGGTGGAGTGCGCGCTTATCAAAAAGAACTGTATGAAAAGCTAAAAATTAATTTTCATAATTATTCTCAAGGTGATTTTAAATCTGCCCTTGAGCCAAATACGAGAACAGGTATGTCAGAAAACGACAGGATGCAGAGAGAAGCCTTGCTCAATCCTATTTGGGATGAAATGAAATCTCTCATGGCGGAAGGGCGTGGGATTGATTCTGATGATATCCAATACTTCGCAGATGAGTACTCCGGATTTTTTAGTGAAGCTGCGATAGGGAATATTGCCTACGCTATAGAAAATAAGATTATTGATGGTACGAAATCATTTCCAGAATTTCGTCAATATATGATTGAGGAATTTGGTATAGATGAAGAAGCTGAAACCGAAACTTACAAGACTATTTCCTATAAAGAGTATGCAGGGCAAATAGATGAGGACTTCTCTCATAGTGATAACCAAATAGCTGTAATTACGGCTGAAGGTGCGATTATGGAGGGAGATATCTCTCGGGGTGTGGCCGGTGCCGATGGGGTAGTAAAACAAATCAGATCTGCGCATGAAAACGAAAATACAGAAGCAATTGTCCTGAGAGTCAATAGTCCCGGTGGGTCTATTATTGCGAGTGAAATGATCAGAGATGAGCTATTTGCTGCCAAAAGAAAAGGTCTCAATGTGATCGTATCCATGAGCGACATCGCTGCATCTGGAGGGGTATATATCTCAACTCCAGCCGATTATATTTTTGCTGAACCTACAACTATTACAGGATCTATTGGTGTGGCAATTGCCCTACCAACACTAGAAAATGTAGCGGATTACATTGGAATAAATTTTGATGGTGTGGTTACGTCAAAGCACGGTGCCTGGGATCAGACCCAAGCTGTTGACGATGATTTGGATAAAAGATTTGCACGCTGGGGCGCAGATGCATACGATCGATTTATTAGCGTAGTCGCTGAGTCAAGGTCTAAATCATACGAAGAAATTAAAGAGATTGCAGGTGGCAGAGTCTGGATTGCAACAAGCGCAAGAGAAATAGGTTTGGTAGATGAGATTGGAGGCATTGATGATGCAATAGCACACGCTGCCAACATAACTAAATTAGAAGATTATCAGGTTAAGTATTATGGTGAAGAACTCTCTAATGCAGAATTGATTCTCAAAGAATTACTTGAAAATTCTGATGTGTCTTTTGGAGAGCATAAAGTTATGTCAGTGCTTAATGATCTAGCAATCTTGTATGAAACATTAGCGGGCATCCAGGAGCCCAAGGCATTGTTAACTTGTACGGATTGTGTGGTAGATCTTGATTAGTAAAACTCCTCAAANCTCGTCTGTTAAGTGNAATTTTGTTGNNNAAATTCTTCCTCGATTCAAAAACANACATAAAGCAATNTGTACTGGTAGGTGACATAGGTATTTTTNTGAGTTGAAGTTGGAGTGGTGTCTCAGCGGGGTTAACGTCCGCGGTTTTTACGAAAATTTTAGTTTGTTGTNCTAAATTTGGAGCGTTTAGATTTTAAAAATGTTTAATTTCAATTTACTTCCTTGCCCCGCCGATAATGAATANCGAGGCAATAAGATAGCCTTGTGGTTTTTCATTGCTTTTGTCTGCTTAATGACCTGGCGATCAATTATCCATATGTTTTTTGAGCAATATGGAATGCATTCTATTGCAAATTTTAGTGTTCTCTCAGGTGATCCGGATCCTATGCCACTTATATANATGTTTTTNTCTTTATGGGGTTTTGCTCAGTTGATCTTTTGTGGCGTGTGTTGGATNGTAATTTTTAGATATAAGTCATTTATACCTTTGATGTACGTGTTTTGGTTGGTCGAGTGGTCGGTCAGGGCTTTCNTATATCCTCTCACGGAAAAATCGGTTGCAGTTGATGGTGCTTATNCTTCTNGTATTACCCCAGGAGCCGTGGGTGCTCCGTTTGTCACAATTTTATTAGTAGCATTCTTAANNCTCTCCTTGAGAGAAAAAGTAAAAGGAAAATATGACGTAATTTAGATTAACCAATCTAGGTTTGTTTTGAGTTTGACAGAGTGAGATAAGAAATAGANTGAAGACATCAAAGGGATTTAAATACTTACTCATGTGTTTCTTTANCATAGCAGTTTGGTCTGTTTTTGCTTTTGGAGTAGCCTTTTATGGGTGGTGGATGGAGGATGCCGCTGANNGTGGGANTTATGAGAAATTTTTCAGCTGGGCTGCAAATGAAATAGATACAAAGAATAATGGCACTGCAGCTCTAGTTCTCATTGAAGACGGCAAAATTGTCAGCCAATATTTCAGCGGAGATGTAAATGAGGACACTTTGTTTCCAACCGCGTCGTTTAGCAAGTGGATTACNGCTTTAGCGGTGATGACCTTGGTCGAGAGAAAACAAGTTGATCTTGATTCACCCGTTTCAAACTACCTGAATCGGTGGCAGCTACCTAGCTCTGAGTTTGATAATAACGGGGTAACAATACGTCGATTGCTGAGCCACACTGCCGGNTTAACAGACGGGTTAGGCTTTGGTGACTATAAGAATGAAGAAACTTTACCCTCCCTAGAAGATCAATTGAGGAACCCAAGAGCATCAAATGGGTCAGAAACAAANATAACTGTCGGTAGAGAGCCTGGTAGNGAATTCCTTTATTCCGGTGGAGGATACTTAATTCTCCAACTATTAGTTGAGGAAGTCAGTGAGGTTGGGTTTGCAGAGTTTGTGACAAGAACGCTTCTCCATCCGGTTGGGATGGATAGATCGAATTATNATTTNTTAGGCAGTCAAACTAATACTTCATCATCTTTCAANCTCGACGGNTCTCTCTCACCAACTTATAAATATGCATCTGCGGCTGCAACTGCATTTGCAAGNTCGCCTTCAGATTTATCAAAGCTTGTGTTGGAGTTATTGCATGGTAAAAATCTTCCGNTGGAGGTTGAGACACTAAGNTCGATGCGAGAACCNCATGGGTTTTTGCTTGGATCTGGAATTTGGGGGCTCGGTACCATTCTCTATGTGAAAGCTTCTCATGGGGACTTCGTATTCGGGCATGATGGTGCAAATGATCCCGCCATCAATTCCTCTGTGCGTATTAATCCTACAACCTCCGATGGTATTGTTATGCTAGTATCTGGTCATCCGACATTAGCATCTGATATTGGTTCGGAGTGGGTATTATGGCAGACGGGTTATCCTGATTTCCTTTCTACCGAACGCGCACTCAAGAGTGCACTTATTCCAGCTCTCCTTGGGGTTGTGTTAATACTCCTAATTACAGTGATTCGGTTTACTAGTCAGTCTAAAGTTATGGGTAACTGATATACATATGGATAAGCACTACATTAGGTCAGAGGACCTTATTCAAGATTCGTTTCGTTTAGCATGGCAGGTTTATGAGGATGGGTATCGCCCTAATTATATAATTGGAGTATGGAGAGGTGGAGCTCCGATAGGAATCGCGGTGCAAGAGTTCTTTAGCGTTCTTGGTGTACCATCTGATCACATTGCGATTCGGACTTCGCATTATAAGGGAATTGACGATAGGAGTACTGAGGTTCAGGTGTACGGATTAAATTATATCATCAAGCAGGTCGAGTCCGATGATTCGCTTCTTATTGTTGATGACGTCCACGATACCGGTATTTCTATCGAAAAAATAGTTTCAGATCTTCAGTCTGCCTGCAAGAAAAATACGCCGGAAATAAGAGTAGCGACCCCGTACTTTAAGCCCAGTAAGAATAAAACTAGTAGGACGCCGGATTATTATCTGCATGAAACTGACAGATGGTTGGTTTTTCCTCATGAGCTGGACGGGTTATCTATTGAAGAAATTAGAGCTAACAAGCCAGAGGTTTCAGATTTAATCGAAAAGATTACCAAGATTATAAGGTAATTAACCCAAAGGTAGGCGCAGTTGCAGAGGTGTTGGTAAGGTTAATCTTTGTATCGTTGCTGCAGGTAGCGTTTGTAAAGTTTTCCATTGTCCAGTCTGGGGAGAGTCTCCTCAAAATCTATCGAGCGAGGAATTTTCACATTAGATATAAAACTGCGCAGCCACTTCTGTAGGGTAAGCGCCATGTCTTTTTCTTTTATTGGCCACCTGACTGGCTGAACCACCGCCTTGACTTCTTCGCCGAACTCCTCGTTGGGAATGCCGAACACGGCAACATCTGCGACTTCCGGATGCTGGATTAATTGACTCTCTATCTCCTGCGGGTAAATGTTGACACCGCCCGATATGATCATGAAATCTTTTCGATCACTTAGGTATAGATAACCGTCTTCGTCCAAGTACCCTGCATCACCAACAGTTCCCCAGCCCTCGGGGGTAAGACATGCGGCAGTTTTTTCCGGCTCTTTGTAGTAGCTAAAATCACTTAATCGGTCTGCAAAGTAGACAGTCCCTATTTCATTTGGGGGTAATGGTTTGTGATGATCGTCCAGAATTTTGATACTACACCGTAGCGGTGGACCTACCGAGCCTGGGTGTTTTAGCCATTCTTGGGAATTAATTGCGGTTAAACCCATCCCCTCTGTAGACCCGTAATACTCATTGATTATTGGTCCCCACCAATCGATCATCCTGCGCTTGATTTCAACCGGGCATGGTGCTGCTGCATGCACGGCCACCTGGTGAGAGCTAAGATCAAAGCTCTTCCTCAGACTTTCATCCAGGCGCAGCATACGAATAAACATTATCGGTACCCACTGACTGTGAGTTACCCGGTACTTTTGTATTAGTGCTAAGCTTTGCTCAGCGTCGAACCGCTCCATAATGATGCTTGTTCCGCCTGAGTGCATGGTGAGGGTGTTATAAGTCAGCGGTGCAGCGTGATAGAGGGGGGCAGGGGAGAGGTACACTGTATTCTCATCAAACCCGAATTTCGCTCGCAGCGCGCTTGCTGTCGGAGTCATTACTGTTATCGGATCGCCAGCAACTCGCTTGGGCAAGACACCCTTTGGTTGGCCAGTTGTCCCTGATGAATACAGCATTTGTACGCCTCGTTCTTCATCGGTAATCGGCAAATCACTCTGACTTTTAGTCGTCTCCTCCCAGGATGCATATCCTGGTAGGGGATCTCCCACCATGAAGCAGTGCTGAAGGCCTGAGCAACGACTGCGGATGTTTCTTGCCAGGTCTCCAAGTTTACTAGAGCTGATCAGTAACTTTGCCTCGCAGTTGTCTACTATGTAAGCAATTTCATCCTCTCTCAAATGGGTGCTGATTGCCGTATAGATTATCCCTGACCTCTGCGCGCCCCATACAATCTCCATGAAATGGCGATTATTTTCCATGTGTATAGCGATATGATCGTCAGGCTTTAGACCTAGCGAACGGAAAAGTTGAGCTATTTGATTTGACCGCTTCTCAAGTTGGGCATACGTGACTGTTTCGCCGGTTGAGGCAAGAATGAAAGCTGGCTTGTTTGGTGATGCCTTCGCATAGTGACTGGGGTGCATAAGCTGTCCTGTTCATTGTTCACCGCGACCGTTGCTTAAATCGGCGAACCATGAGTCTGTCACCAAATAGCAATTCTTCCAAGGACATTTGATTCTCTATCCTCTGTCGTAAAAGTCGTTTCTGCCCTTAATAGGAGCGTCCACCCAGAGGTGCTAAACACTACAATAAGCCCCAGAGTGCCTTCAAAAGCTCTGTTATTTACACTGCCAATCGATAACTACCTTCACCCAGGTGCTCTTTTCTTGTGCTCATACAATTGAGTAATTTATTGAATTAATAGAAAAATTATTAATTAGCATGCTTTCTGTCAAATAATAAACTAAATGATAATTATTACTTGTTGAAAATGATTCTCATTTACGAATAAAATACACCATCTCGTTTTTACGGGGTTTTTACTCAATAC
>PBXX01000052.1 GCA_002727755.1 Gammaproteobacteria bacterium
TTACAATGGTACCGGTCAGCCAAGAATGTCCATTCCTACGATACGCACCAATAACGGCTTACCAGTCGGAGTGATGTTAACAGGAGCATGGGGTAGCGATTCACAGCTCTTACAATTAGCATCTGAACTTGAAAAAGTTAATCCATGGCCACTCTACTCAGATCTAGGCTCGCTTGAATGAAAATATCAGCGACCTTACTGCATTTCCTCTCTAATGCATCATGATTTTTGCTGGCGAATTAGCTAATGTTATGTGGGTATAAAAACTTAATCAACTTAGTCAGATTGATTTTAGACCATGCCTCACAGCGGTAATCTCAGCCATGATTGAAATGGCTATTTCTGCCGGTGTTTTACTAGCAATCTCAATCCCGATCGGCGCATGTAAAGTATCTATTTCATCCTTCGTCAATCCTAGTTCTGGAAGACGTTCCCGTCTTGCTGCGGATGTTCTCTCGGATCCCATAGCGCCCACGTAGAAAGCTTCGGTTTTAAGAGCCTCCATTAATGCCATATCATCAACTCTAGGGTCGTGAGCAAGAGCAACGATACCACTGTAGGGATTATTGTAGGACTCTCTGACTATGTCATCCGGTAAGCGAGAGGAAGTTTCAACACCTTGCACGCTCCAATTGTCTAGATAATTCGGCCTAGGATCACATAGTGTAACTTGGTATTCTAGAGCAAGAGCGATCTCGGCAACATACTTAGCGACATCGCCGGCGCCAAGAAGTAGTAATTTGTACATCGGACTTAAACTATGGAACATAGTCTCTTTCTCAATCACCAATGCCTTCTTTCTAGCATGATCATCACCACCAACCGTTATTTTCCCATTAGATAAATTCACGATTCTACTCGTTGTTGAATGGCGCTCAAGTGCAGAGTCAATTTCATCAAAAACTTTTTTATTTTCAACTGAAGGTTCCAGAAATTCCAACAAAACATGCAGCTGCCCACCACAAGGCAATTTCAAGCGGGCCTGCTCTGCCTCCGTTTCTCCATATATAACTGTTATCGGTTTTGCCTGGCTCTGATACAAAGCCTTCAGCTTTCCCTCTCGAAGCTCCTCTAAAAAATCCTCTTCAACGCAACCACCTGAAATTGACCCCACTAACTCACCATCAAGAGTACAAGCCATCATGGCGCCGATCGGCCTTGGAGACGACCCCCAAGTCTTCAAGATGGTGCACAACCAAACCGACTTTTCGTGAAGTAAATGTTCTCTTACGAAAGAAATAATCTGCTGTTGACTACTTAACACTTGTTTCTCTCAAAGTTAATTTTAAAAATATAAGCTAAGGTTTTTATCCAGATAGCGTAAATCAAAGCTATGTTAGCATTTCAGGGGCAACTTGTTACAAATCAAACGTAAAACTTTTAAATCCGATAATTAAAGGCTNTTATCGATGAACGTTTTTTGATTCGAGTTCTAAAAGGAATTCTTTTGTTTTGAGTCCACCTCCAAAACCTGTGAGACTACCATCACTTCCNACCACTCTGTGGCATGGAATAATAATCGGAATTGGATTNACCCCATTAGCNGAACCAACTGCNCGACATGCATTTGGCGTCCCGATATGATTAGCCAATTGNNTATAACTCCATGTCTCACCATACGGNATATCCATTAACCCTGCCCAAACTAATTTCCTAAAAGATGTTCCCGTAACAACTAATGGAAGATCGAAGCTTTTCAGCTCACCTTCGAAAAATGCTTCNANNTGACAGATAGCTTGTTTAAANGGAAGTCCNTCTTTAGTCCAATTANGTTCACGCCTCAATTTCATTTTCCCACTGGGAAANCCTAGTTTCATTATGTTCACACCATCTCCCACTAATAAAAGTTTTCCAACAGGAGATTTGTAATATTCATAGTAANTATTCATGNAAAATATTTAGTNTANAAATACAAGANTAGANGGCGTATTCATNAGCACACAAAAGAAGCTTTTTTGTGTATAGTAGCGCCCTAAANGCAAGTTGCCCAGAAGTGGATNACNNANGGGAACTTCATGANNAAATNCAAACTTACGATATGAAATAAGGTTTACTTGAAGATCTAGCTAACTATTTAAACGGAATAACCATGAATAACAAAGATTTACGCAGACATTCCAGCATCGTTGTTGATGGTGTTGAGCAAGCACCAAGCAGATCTATGCTTCGTGCTGTTGGATTTAACGACGAAGATTTTAAAAAGCCACAGATTGGAATTTGCTCGACCTGGAGCATGGTTACACCATGTAACATGCATATCGATAAACTGGCAGAGCATGTAAATAAGGCCGCAGATGACGCTGGCGGNAAGGGNATTATNTACAACGCAATAACAATCTCTGACGGTATATCTATGGGNACAGAAGGAATGAAGTACTCACTGGTTTCTCGAGAAGTAATTGCAGATAGTGTTGAGACCGTTTCAGGTTGCATGGGACATGATGCTATTGTAGCGATTGGTGGGTGCGACAAGAATATGCCTGGCTTGATGATGGGACTATCAAGACTAAATAGACCCTCTCTGTTTGTTTATGGCGGGACAATCCAACCAGGCCCCGGGCATACAAATATAATTTCCGTCTTTGAGGCTGTGGGCTCTCACGCTGCTGGNTCTATTTCAGACATCCAGCTAAAGCAAATTGAAGATACCGCCATTCCNGGACCTGGTTCATGCGGAGGAATGTACACAGCAAACACNATGGCGTCCGCAATAGAAGCATTGGGTATGAGCTTACCTAATAGCTCAGCACAAGANGCGATNTCTCANGAAAAAGTACGTGACTGCCTGAACTCTGGNGAAGCAGTTATGAACCTAATCAAGCAGNATATTAAACCCTCAGANATCATGACACGTTCAGCATTCGAGAACGCTATAAAGGTTACAATNGCGTTGGGTGGATCNACCAATGCGGTTCTGCACTTACTAGCAATGGCACATACGATGGGAGTAGATNTGGAACTTGATGATTTNACTCGTATTGGAAAGAAAANACCTATGGTTGCNGATTTAAAGCCCAGCGGNAAGTATCTAATGTCGGAACTAATTAAAATTGGAGGTATTCAACCTTTGATGCGAACAATGCTCGACGCTGGAATGCTAGATGGCAATTGCCTAACAGTCACAGGCAAAACCTTGGCAGAGAATCTCTCTACCGTAGACCCATACCCCGACAATCAAGACATCATCAGAGACTTTGGTGATCCGATAAAAAAGGACTCACATTTNGTTGTATTAAAAGGAAACCTGGCNCCTTNAGGCGCAGTCGCAAAGATTACAGGAAAAGAAGGATTGTCTTTCAAGGGTAACGCAAGGGTTTTTGATTCAGAAGAAAACTGTTTAAAAGGAATCTTAGACGGAACCGTGAAAAAGAATGATGTGCTAGTCATTCGATATGAAGGACCAAAAGGAGCCCCGGGGATGAGAGAAATGTTATCACCAACATCCGCTATTATGGGCAAAGGCTTAGGCGAGGATGTTGCACTTATTACTGATGGCAGATTCTCTGGTGGTTCCCATGGGTTTGTGGTGGGCCACGTCACGCCTGAAGCGTATGACGGCGGGCCGATAGCAGTCGTGAGAGACGGAGATCCAATCTCTATCGATGCCGAGTCAAACAAAATTACACTCGAGCTCAGTGATAACGAGATAGAAACCCGACTTGCCGATTGGAAAAAACCTTCTCCACGCTATAAACGCGGAGTATTGGCAAAGTACGCTGCTTCAGTAGCTTCAGCCTCGGAAGGCGCAGTAACAGATAAATATCTCTAAATTTTTTTGATCGGGTCGATAAAAATAACAATAGGAGGCTGCTATGCCCGAATTTTTTGTAGCTATTGGTGATCTAATAAATGGCTCATTTTTGCAAGCTGGCTCGCTATGGGTTTTAACGAATGTGCCAGGTTTTCCGCCAATAATTCAAACTATTCATATCCTAGGCATAGCGGTAATTATGGGCACCGCTGTGCTATTAAATCTGCGCTTATTAGGTCTAGCCGTTCCATCGCAGAATATCACTGAGATGACCAAACGCAGCACTCCGATTTTGTATTTTGCTTTGGTAAGCAATTTTATTTCCGGTTCGTTTTTTGTCTTTGGAAGACCTACAAGATATTTCAATAATCCTGTATTTGCTTGGAAAATGGTTTTCTTGACGGCAGCCGTTTTCTTGCTCATTTATTTCATCGGCATGCATAGAAAAACTGCAGGTTACTGGGATCAAGAAAGCAGAAGATGGACGGGCAAAACTTTTGCATTTATCTCTCTTGGATCGTGGATCATGGTAAGTCTAGCCGGAAGATGGATCGCCTACCTTGAGCATTTACAGTATCCAATATGGAGTTTTTANCNCTTAAATGTCTGACGCATTTTTTAATCAAGATAACTCGCCNTTTTTAGTTNAATTTTAAAGGAATAGCATGATTTCAGGTTTTCTCAACTCAACCCTTTGGCTGGATATAGAAGAATGGACGATCTCTTGGACCATCGGAGGTACAAATTGGTTCCCATTACTCGAATCAATCCATGTGATCGCCGCNGCTATGGTCGTAGGCACTATACTTTGGGTTGACCTAAGACTTATAGGAGTTGCCGCTGTTCAATATCCCATTACCACAATGAGTCGAGAGCTCGTTCCATGGACTTGGGGGGCTTTTGTGATTGCTACGATCACTGGCATAGGCATGTTTATTACGCGAGCTGCATCACATGTTTTAAATCCGGCATTCCAATCAAAAATGGTTCTCCTTGTTTTGGCTGGTTTAAATATGGCTTACTTTCACTTTACACTCTATAAAGATATTGCGCAGTGCGATTCGCTAGCTGTAACCTCTACTCAACTAAAAATAGCCGGCAGCCTTTCCCTCTTTCTTTGGGCAGGCGTGATGTTGGCTGGGCGCTGGATTGGACATATAATCTGATCCGCTGTTATATGGTCAACTACTGATTTTTGATGCTTCATCTGTAACCATGAATAGCATGTTTTTCCAACTAAACTAGCAAGGAGTACAACTTTGCCATCCCTGACTATCAAAACGCACCTCTTAATCGTTCTTGTGCTCGCACTTTGTGCTCCCCCAAAAGAAGTTTTAGCCCAAAATGAAGAGCGGCCTGACTTTTCGGGTATCTGGTCAAATGCCTCTCGAACCTCATTATCGCGTCCGCGAAATACAGAGTTGATTGTCTCTGCGGAGCAAGCGCAAGCGATTGTCGAAAACTTGTCTATCGCTGGAATTTCTCGAGAGAATATCGAGAGCGGGCCTTCCATCGACCCTGATACAGGGGCACCGCCAGCTGGTGCAACNGATTTTGGGCTACGAGGGTACAATTTATTCTGGACTGATCCTGGATCAACCCTAGCCAGAGTAAAAGGCGAATACCGGACTTCATATATCATTGAACCAAGCGACGGTTCTATTCCATTTTTAGAAAATCCAAAATACGATCTAGGAAGACCTCAATTTGGGGCTCGATACCTNACNGGNGTAGCAGATGCATCAGGCCCAGAAGCTATNCCTATAGCTGAGCGTTGCTTGATTGGATTTGGAAATACAGCCGGCCCAGGCATGATGGGTACGCTATACAATAGCAGTTATCAGTTTGTTCAAACTGACGATTATCTGATGATTATGGTGGAGATGGTGCATGACGCTAGAATAATTCCCTTATTTGAATCTGCCAAAGAAGCACTCGATAATCATCGCCCANCCGNTCTAAACCAATGGTTNGGTGATTCTGTCGGCTGGTTTGAGGGTTCNACATTAATCGTAGAGACAAAAAATATAAACCGCTTGCAAATGAGCCAGAGTTCCGTCCCGATTTCACCCAATGGCAGGATACTTGAGAAATTCACCCGCTCATCCAACGAAGAAATAATTTATCAATTTACTGTAGAAGATACGAACCTATACAAACAACCCTGGACNGCAGAACTTAGTTTTTACCCGCTAGAGGGGAGGATCTATGAATACGCCTGTCACGAGGGAAACTACTCGATGCCAGGGATTTTAGCTGGCGCGAGAAGAGCGGAAAGAGAGCAGGCTTCTAATTAAGGCTCTTTATGACAAACAGGCATGGTTAAGAATTCTTTTAAAATAGCGACTATTGCATTATTCATATATCTCGGAGGTTGCGTCGAAGAAACNGCACAGCCCGTCAATAGCGTTACAACCATTCAATCAGAGACTGAAAGTTTTANCATTCGAAACCCAGAGATAAAACNAGATATCATTACCGCGCTNATTGACAGCGATATCCAACACTGGACAAATGAGGACGGATCTATTGGATTCTATTCACAGGATGCAGAACAAGTAGATGCAATNGGGTACGCGGCAATTGGCGCCTACGCCGCGCGAAATTGACGCGCTCTGCATTCAGGGAAACTTGCAATTTAGATAGAGATTCTAAGCCAGACACAATTACCCTTNCTCGTATTTTTGTAATCATTAGGGAAATTTGTCTATGAAGCGAACATTCCGCCTCTATCTATATTTTGTATCAGACAACAATTAAAGTCTAAAAAATACAGTCAATCGCAGGTACTTCGGTGTGCACCCTCTTATGCAGAGACACAAGCGAGTTAAACACAACCAATTGATTCATCAAAACGAGTCATGGCTATCGTACTTAATAAAACCCGACTATTGAGGGTGTGATTGCATCGAATTACGCTAGTGTTAAACTAACAGCATTGAGAGACTATATGGAGGAAGAGACGAATATGCTTCCAAAAACAGATTTTACGTGGAAACGCATGATATGTATTTCAGCGTTGCCAATTATTCTAGCGAGCTTTCAGAGTTCCGCTGAGGATGCCGGTGCTCTATACAATACACCATACGATGTGAGCTTGGGTGAGAGATATTTTGAGCGACAGTGTTCAAGGTGTCATGGTTTCGATGCAAAAGGCAATGACGAAACAGGAGCACCGGATTTGACGGGCCGACTAAACAGAGCCAGCAATGAAGTCGGTATATTTAACGTTATTCGAAACGGAGTCCCCGGCACTGCAATGCTTCCAGTCGATGCCGACCTTCCTGATACGCAAGTCTGGCAACTTGTAGCATACATCGAGTCTTTGAGGTACGACCCAAATTCGGTGCAGCTTGACGGAAGTGCGGATGCCGGTCTCGCCCTTTTTCAAGGCAAGGGAGAGTGTTCCTCTTGCCACATGGTAAGAGGAAGTGGTGGAAGGTTAGGCCCGGATTTATCGCGTGTTGGCGAGAGCACTAGACCCGAAGATCTAATGATAGCTATTACTAATCCCCATGAAGATGTAGCTCCTCGGTGGTGGACACTCGAAATTACCGGCTCAGATGGAATAACCAGATCTGGTTTCAGAATGGGTGAGGATAGCTTTTCCGTCCGCATCATGGATAACGACTCTAACCTCTGGTCCTATCAAAAGAGCGATATTATTTCTATTGAACGAATTGAGAGATCAACAATGCCGAGCTATGACAGTTCAATGGCAGAAAATGAATTAGACGATTTAGTCGCTTATTTATTTTCTTTGCGAAGAGAGGAGAATTAGTATGAAACGCCTGATCTTTGTGATCGCTGGATATTTAATCACAGTTACTACCAACCAAGCAGCTGCGCAAGAGCAAGAGTTCGAAACTGTAATGACGCCAGCCTTTTCTCCTATTACTTGGGAACGTTTGGTGAATGCAAAAGACGAACCCCATAACTGGCTAATGTATTCCGGCACACTTGATGCTCAAAGGCACAGTAGTCTTGATCAAGTAAACACAAGTAATGTTGACGAATTAGAATTAAAGTGGGCTTATCAAATCCCTGAAATTGATCGAGCAGAAACCGTGCCTCTAGTGGTAGACGGCATTATGTTCATCACAGAAGCACCAAGTAACGTTGTTGCGGTCGATGCCAGAACTGGGCGACAGTATTGGCGATATAATCATGAACTTCCAGAGGATCTCCGGATCTGCTGCGGTCGAAACAACCGAGGCGTTGCGATTCTCGGCGAAACACTTTTTATGAGCACCTTAGACGCCCACCTCGTTGCGATTGACGCTCGGACAGGTAATTTATTATGGGACGTCGAGGTAGCAAAACACGACTCAGGTTATTCGAAAACTGCAGCGCCACTCATAGTTAAGGACCTAGTAGTGACTGGTATTGCCGGCGGTGAATTTGGGATTCGTGGTTTTATCGATGCTTATCACGCTGATACCGGCGAACTCGCGTGGCGTACCTACACTATTCCTGGTCCGGGTGAGTTTGGAAATGATACTTGGTCAGACGATAGCTGGAAGACAGGAGGTTCAGCAACTTGGATAACAGGCGCATACGACGCCGAGCTCAATCTTATTTATTGGGGCACAGGAAACCCCGGCCCCGACTGGAACGGCGATGTTCGCCTTGGTGACAATTTATATTCAGACTCTGCGCTGGCGCTTAACGGCGATACTGGGGAAATCGATTGGTATTTTCAATTCACCCCTCACGATGTTCATGATTGGGATGCAATCCAAGTACCTATTCTGGCTGATCTCAATATTGAAGGCCAAGACCGAAGGGTAATGATGTGGGCCAATCGGAATGCGTTCTTTTACAGTATAGATGCTGCCGATGGACAATTCTTAAAGGCGAGTCCTTTTGCTACTCAGACTTGGGCCCAGGGGTTAGATGCAAACGGTCGACCAATCCGTGTGCCGGGCATGGCACCAACATACGAAGGAATCATGGTTTCACCACCAATAACAGGTGGCACTAATTGGTACTCTCCAGGTTTTAGCCCAGATACAGGGTTATTTTACGTAACCGCATTTGATGGTGAGCAAATCTTCTTTAAACGTGATGAAGATTATGAGGAAGGAGAAAGATTCACCGGCGGCGGTGGTCGATATGACCAACCCATGGATGCATTTAAGAGTTGGATACGTGCCATTGATCCCACTACTACAGAAACCGTCTGGGAATTCCCGATAATGCCGCGATCCTCGGCTGGGATTACAACAACTTCTGGCGATTTATTGTTTAGCGGAACCGCAGATGGTTACTTTTTTGCCCTTAACGCTAATACCGGTGAAGAGCTATGGAATATCTCTCTTGGCAGGCGAGTCCATGCCGCGCCCATTACATACCAAGTTGATGGAGAGCAATATGTAAGTATTGCATCCGGCAATGTAGTTTATACGTTTGGCTTAGACAACTAATTCGATTAACTGCGCAGCGATTAGAATTTTGCTAATCGCTGCCGTTACTCGGCTCTTCGTTATCCTCAAGATCTCAACTCATTCACAGCTCTGTATGCTTCGTTAATGGCTGCATCGGTATGCGGACTTGCGGATGCGTCTGCATTGGCAATGGCAACTCGCCCTACCTTTTGTCGCCCGACGACACAAGGACGATCGTCGCTCGTCGTATAGGCCCACTCGTGTGAGTCAGATAAAGGGTTGTAGGAATAGCTATATCCATGCGGCCAGCGATTCACAGTGATGCCAAGAATGTCCCTCTCATCGTCAAAGCCGTGCGCACCGAGCACTCTCGAAAGTTTGTCTCTGATCATGAATTCAAAATCATTGAATGAGGTATTTAACATCTCATTTCTTCCAACCAAGTGTTGTTCCCGACGATTTAACCCTCGATTGGGCGCATCAAAATATGCCGACATTCGCAATACGATTGGCTTGTCTGGATTTCGATTTGTTGAATATTCACCCATCATTGTAGATGCCTGTAATCCAGTCCGAGAAAACGTCTTACCTGGGGCAGTAACTCCCGATATTCCAGCTCGCATGAAGGATTGCCAATTAGAAAGAAGAACCCCCGAATAAACTAACGGCGATTTAACCCCGTACGCTAGAGCTTCTTTTTGCTTAGTTGAGATCTCAGGAAAAATATAGGGGATTACCGTGTTCCAGCATGCTAAAACAACATTTTTCCCCTTTACTGAATATGCTTTATCGCCTGTCATAAAGGTTACTGATGCCCCATTATCCCCCTCATTCCTGACATCAGTCACAAAACTATTCAGACGAATGCGGCATTTATTCTGCTCCTTATCTAACTGTTGATAGTTCAATATTGCAGTAATCGAATCGTCTATATCCTTGCCGGGCAACGATCCAGGGACGAGGGATCGAACAAGCAATCGGGTTATCGTGGCATTGCCATCCGGGAAATACATATCAGGGTCACCTTCACGCGCCCTCTCTAGATTTTCTCTCCCNTGCTGACCACCAGGTTCGTTTACCAACAAATCTCTCGGCAAATCTTCCAAAACCAGTCCTGCAAATCCCGGGTAACCATTATCCCTAAAATAAATCGCTGGGATTGCGTCCGGACCAACGACTAAGGAACCATGAAAAGCAGTTTGAAACAGTTTGACTACTACCGGATCTACTTTGACTACATTCACTAAATAATCATGGTAGCTCATCTTACCAAGCTTCATTCGCGTTTGATCGGCGGTGAGCCCAGGGAAAAAATTCTCCGTTGTCTCATACAATCTCACAACATCCTCTTTAGCACTTTTACTAAGAGGAGACTTATCGATAGATTCGTGAATGGAACTGGTGCTGTAGCCAACAACAAGTCGATCTTCGCCAAAAGATTCTCGATCGAAAAACAAGCTAGATTTAAGACCCATTTTCCGATAAATCGAAAACATATCCCTATTCTTTTCAAAGTAACGTGTGCGGTCTATTCCAAGCTCCCAAAGAAGCCCGGCAGCCACTGTGCTATATTGGCTTGGTGCCTCAACGTTTAACGTACCCCCGTTAACAAGATACATCTTTCCTTCATGCCAAAATTCGTTTCGCTTGGCATGACCGCCAAAGTCATCATGATTATCAAGGATGAGAATACGTGAATCAAAGCCGTTTTGTTTGCGATAGAAATAGGCTGCCGCGAGTCCACTAATCCCTGCACCAACCACTACAAGGTCGTACTCTAACTCTCCGGAGTCAACGGAATTCCAAGTCTGACCGTCTCGAAAATTATGAGCAACCTCAAATGAACCTTCATGGCTTCCTCTGAGCCCTGTTAACGCCGGTGGGTAGTAATCAGGAGGAATAGCTGAGGAAGTTAGCAGTCCTTGAGCAATTGCTTCCAAGGGCGCAATAGATCCCCCACCTACCAAGCTCAATGCAGCGCCATTCAAAAAATCACGGCGATTTATTTTTCCGCTCTTATCTGTCTTTGTCATACCGCGACCCTCTAGAAATTGCATAGTCAAGATTCTCAACGCAAACGCTCACTTTCTGCAAGCATTATGATGTCCTTATCCTCATTGAAATTAAAATAGTCTAGCATCGAATCTGTCTAATTTGCTTTTACAGCTTCCCTAAATTTCATTATTCTTTGTGCATAAATAATAAAAACCTCAGAAGGCATTCCGTTCAGCGAGTGCAACCTAAAAGGGGGATTCCGATGATAAACGACCGACGAAAGAGNGAAGTAAAACCGATACAGGCATTAAAAACAATCATCAGTATTCTGTGCACTGTGATACTAGGATTAACCTGCATAACTGCATCTGGCCAGCACATAAACTATCGAGAAAATAGCGGAGACTGGCNCTACATTGGTGGAGATGCCGGTCACACNNGNTCAACCCCTCTAAATCAAATNACCNCAGAAAATTTTGAGAATCTGGAAATTGAGTGGNGCTGGANTGACGCCAGCTTTGGCTCAACACCCCCGCGCTCAACNCCCGTGTATGCAAACGGAAAACTCTTTACCGTAGCCGGTGCNAGAAGACATGTTGTNTCNATAGATCCCAATACCGGAGAAACACTATGGAGCTTTCGAGAACCTAACACGTTTCGCTGGGAATATTCCATGAGAGCTCCTTGGGGCAAAGGTGTTGCTTATACCGAAATTGATGGTCGCGGTGTCGTGCTTATCGTAACACCAGCTTTCTTCCTTTACGCGCTTGATGCTGAGACAGGGAAGCCACTNGAAAACTGGGGGCAACCTGTTCCGCTTGATGGCTTTGAGGAAACTGGTGTAGTCGATATGATTCCAGATNTGGTGCGTGATTGGGGNCCCTGGNTAAATTCGGGCCAGGAGTATGATCCAGATATAGGAATACCTCTTGAGCTCGGTTATATCACCAATTCATCNCCGCCTATTGTCGTTAACGACACNATTGTAGTGGGCAACTCTGCAGAACAAGGATACAACCAGACNAGAACTGAAAATGTTCCGGGTGACATCCTGGGCTACGACGTCCGGACTGGAGAGTTTAAGTGGAAATTTCACGTAATACCCCGCCCCGGAGAAGTGGGACATGAAACCTGGGAGAATGATGCTTGGTCATATACAGGCGATGTATCCTCTTGGGCTCCGCTCTCTGCGGATCCAGAATTAGGACTCGTTTATATCCCTACCAATGCCGCGACCATAGATTTTTATGGCGGTTTTCAACCTGGTGACAATTTATTCAGTGCAAGTTTGATCGCACTTAATGCAGACACTGGNGAACGGGCTTGGCACTTCCAGATGGTNCATCATGATGTATGGAATAACGATACACCGACAGCNCCNCTTTTAATGGATGTTGAAGTAGACGGAAGAATGNTACCNGGNGTTTTTCAGGCCACCAANCANGCATTCCTGTACTCCTTTAACCGAGAAACTGGCGAGCCAATTTGGCCNATCGTNGAGCGCCCCGTNCCTCCNTCAAGCGTCCCNGGNGANAAATTATCACCTACNCANCCATTNCCAACAAAACCTGCTCCATATGATGTTCAAGAACTCACTCATGATGGGTTGATAGACTTTACTCCGGAATTACGNGATGAGGCNCTTGANATTGTCGCTGACTATAAACTAGGTGGGATATTCAACCCCCCAATACAGAAAGACAATCCAGAGGGAATTACTGGCTCTATTTGGTGTCCAGGAGAACTTGGGGGCACAAANATNACTGGCCCACCGGCAGCAGATCCTTCAACAGGCATCATATACACTATCTCACGGACAAATTGCGGCTGGCGGACAATAGTACCCGGNGAAGAAAGGGACATCCTCCTAGAGCGGCCAACGGGGGTGACGATAGCNGATTATGCNGTNGGATTNGGCACTCCTAATGGAGTTCGAGGNCCAAGAGGATTACCTNTAGAGAAACCTCCCTACAGCCGAATTACAGCGATCGATTTAAATACAGGCGAGCATCTTTGGTGGATTCCNAACGGAGGGACNCCTCGTTTTGTTCAGGANCATCCTGCGCTTCAAGGTNTAGATATCCCGCCGACAGGCAACATTAATCANTCAGCCTTAATGGTAACTCCAAGCATGCTCCTTCATACAGCTATAGGNGANGATGGGGAGACGCCCTATATGTTCGCTATTAACAAGGAGACNGGTGAACGCTTAGGGAGCATTGAATCGCCGGGGCTGGGCATGTATGGCATGATGTCTTATGAACATAACGGCAAGCAGAGAATTGTATTGCAGACGCCAGGCCAATTGGTGGCCTACAGTCTAGCGTCAGATTAAGAACAGCAATTTACTGCCCTAGCCTTTATTATTTTTGGACTTTTAAGTTGGTTTCAACGACCGGTTTGAAGAATCCTTGNATATCCAAATATCAAGCGTTAATATAAAAGGCTACATGACCCTTATTAAAATANATTCGAAGCCATAGCTTTTCCNCTNAAATTCTAAACATTACANNACATACTGGTATGCTACATAGTAAAAAACTTGTATCCGAGGAACTTGACGATCATGAAAGATGATAAAATTAGCCGTTTTCCAATCCCTGAAATTAATTCGCTACCAGATGATATAAAATCTCGAATCCTAGAAGTACAAGAAAAATCTGGATTCATTCCGAATGTGTTTCTTGCACTAGCACACCGCCCAGATGAGTTCAGAGCTTTTTTTTCCTATCATGATGCGCTCATGAACAAGGAATCTGGCCTCTCGAAAGGCGAGAGAGAAATGATAGTTGTAGCAACATCTGGTCTAAATTCGTGTATTTACTGTGTTGTTGCTCACGGTGCTATTCTTAGAATTCGAGAAAAAAACTCACTCATCGCAGATCAAATTGCTACAAATTATAGAAAGGCAAATATTTCCGAAAGACAACTTGCAATGCTGGACTTTGCCGTAAAAGTATCCAGAGACGCAAACGAAATATCAGAGGAAGATACACAAACTTTAACTCAACACGGTTTTAGCGAACAAGACGTCTGGGATATTGGCTCAATCGCTGCTTTTTTTGCCCTTTCAAATAGATTGGCNAACATGGCAAATATCCGCCCNAATGAAGAGTTTTATCATATGGGNAGAATTGAAATAGGTTAGGCTGAAAGANAATGCCAGTGAAACAATAAAGCTNCAAAGATAAAATCAGGCGCGNTTTCGTACCAACATTTTNTGAATTCCCTCCAAAACAAGTTGACGATTCTGATTGTGCACCGTCACNCGCAAAGTGATGACACCNGTAGTNTTAGATGGGGTTAACTCTATTATTTCAAGGGCTGGGTATACAGTATCGCCTCTGTATACAGGTTTCAAAAATTTAGCACTGTGTTCCAACAGGCCTATAAGACTGTCGTGTAGCTCATGCGGCAAATTCCCTGCTCCAGGAGCGCACAACGCTGAAACCTGCAACCCATGAGCTAACAGGTCTTTATGCCCTGCACGCCTACAATATTCTACGTCATAATGAATTGGGTGATTATCCAATGACAGTGCTTGAAAAGCGGAGAAACTAGCATCCCCAAGCGTTCTAGATGGGATTATGAACCGTTCGCCAACTAGAAGATCATCAAAATAACGTGACTCTTTTATATGATGCTCTGTGGGATCAAAGTTTGGGTCTACTTCCTTACTCATATTTGTTTTAAATTAACTCAAATGTTTCTATTTAAATGGATCAATCTTCATGCTCTAAAATTACTCCCCAACTAAGGCCTCCATTTTTTCTGCAGAGCCGATCTGTCTATTTCTCTACCTGACAAATAGACACTACTGATTGTTCTCGTGTTTCGAATTTCATCCAGAGGGTTTTCATCAAGAATAATAAAATCAGCACTGTATCCAGGACTTAACATTCCCATGTCATTTAGTCCAAGATGCTTAGCTGCATTGCTAGTTGCAGCAACAAGCGCTTGCATCGGGGACATTCCAAGGCGTACGTATATTTCCAACTCCCGGTGCCCTGTGTATCCGAAAGGATGATTCGGAACCGCTCCCGCGTCAGTTCCTAAAACTATATCTACTCCTGCCTCAATCATGCTATTAAAACTATTTACTAATTCAGCCTCTATTTCAGGCGGATTACGGAATCGCGCAAAACGTCGACTGAAGTTAGTGATTAAACCGATCATCTCATCTTCAGAATATATCTGATTAAGAAAATCATCCTCTCCTATTGCTTCCTGTCTTAACTCCCCGAGACCCCAATTAGGGACGACAAATGCTCCGGCTGCTCGAATTTCTTTTGCGATATCTTGATGCAAATCAGAACCAATACGCCCATGCAGAAAGCCGTGAGTCCCAGCGGCTAAAAGTGGCGGCATGTCTGATGCAAACTGCTGATGGACAAATACCTTTATGCCTAACTTTCTCGCCTCATCAATGACGGCAGTGTAAAGTTCAGGACTTAGCTTAGACTGGCTTCCACCCCTATCATCGACCCAAATTTTTATAAATTTAAAACCCTTCTCAAAAACAACTTTGACTTGCTCACGGGCCTGAGTCGGGCTCTCCAAGCCGTATAGAATTGTTTCCCCAAATCTTGATTCGACTGACAATGCATGAGTAAGAAACTGGTCATTTGGTCCTTGATTTGGAGGCGCCATTCCCGCAGCAAACAACACTCGAGGACCGATAAACTCTCCTGATTTTCGCTGACTTTCTAATGTGTTCATCAGGGGCAACGAGTCGCTTCCAGCAGAAAAAACAGCGCCAAAACCATAGTAGGCATACTGTTCAAGATTATCGATGAGATTTGTTAATCCATAATTGTGTGAACCCCAATCTTTTCTGCCTTGATAACCTAAATGAGAGTGGCCATCGATTAGAGCTGGCATAACTGTCTTACCTCCAGCATCGATGATTAGGGCGCCAGGTGGCTCTATCTGATCGCCTGAAACTTGCGTAATTACGCCATCCTCGAATTGTAGTGACCCACTTTCTATAAAAGAACCATCACCGATAATAATTCTAACATTCTTGATAACGACCTCGTTCTGAGATTCGCTTTGCTGGGCGATAGCGTCCACAAAGTGCATCGTGATAATCTGAAGAAACAGCGAGACCCTGATTGAAAACTTCATAGAACATCGAAACATTATAAAAACCAAAAACACCTCAGTTTATGTGAGGCTGCAAAAATTTTACGTGGTAAAAATAGTACCTGCTTTAACGATAAATATCATCGGTTAATGGTCGATAATTCATCTAGGCATACATGCACCACTTTCACAGGAGTACAAAATGGATGACATGAACCTGACTGCAGCTGCTACGCTGGCTCTGTTAATTCAGTATTTTATCTTCTCTTTATTTGTGGGAGCCGCCCGTTATAAAACTGGTGTAAAGGCTCCTGCTACAACAGGAGACCCTTTTTTCGAAGCAACCTTTAGAATCCAGCATAATACGCTCGAACAATTAATCCATGTAATCCCAGCTCTTTGGATCTGCTCGTATTTTCTCAGCCAAACATTTGCCGTTGTTTGCGCCGGCCTGTTTTTTGTCGGACGAGTCCTCTTTTTTATTGGCTACCGAGCAGCTCCTGAGAAAAGAGCTTTTGGGTTCATAATCGGGATGCTTTCCTCAATCGCCCTGATTTTAGGCGGGGTCTGGGGTGTTACGTTTAGTCTTATAAATTAGACAATTGGGACCGGTTTGGTTACCTTTTTCTAACTCAGGCTGTTACTCTTGTAGCATAATTAGCTAAAAGATAATCGGATTGAATTTTGTTAGATAAAATTAACACCTCTTCGTCTCTATCCCGAGACGAAGCCCTCGGACTTGCAGATGTCGCAGACACAGCTGCACTCTGCAAAATAGCTCGCGAAATGCGAGATGATTACTTTGGCAATAATGTCACTTATTCTAAAAAGATTTTCCTGCCTCTCACCTATCTCTGCAGAGACGTCTGCCATTACTGCACCTTCGCCAAAACTCCTCGACGAATAGACAATCCCTATCTATCCGTAGACGAGGTTTTATCCCTCTGTGATCAGGGAGCGAACTTAGGCTGTCAAGAAGCCCTTTTCACGTTGGGGGAAAAGCCAGAACTGCGGTACAAGGCTGCTCGGGAGGCACTAGCAACGTTGGGTTTTGAAACTACTCTGGAGTATGTTGGACATGTTGCTGAGAAAGTCTTGAAAGAGACTGGCGTGTTACCTCACATAAATGCCGGAAATCTCACAGAGCAGGAAATTGCATATCTTCGAAAAGTCAGCGGCTCAATGGGAATCATGCTCGAGTCCGCATCGAAAAGGCTGTGTGAGAAAGGCATGCCCCACTACGGCTCACCAGATAAAGTACCAGAGGTGCGAATTCACACCATGGAGTTAGCCGGACAACAACATGTCCCCTTCACCACTGGAATACTGATAGGTATTGGCGAAACCCGTTTAGAGCGTATCGAGTCACTTTTAGCTATTCGAGATGTTCATAACACCTATGGGCATATACAAGAAATAATAATCCAAAATTTTCGCGCAAAGCCAGACACAAAAATGCGTTCTGCCCCTGAACCCGATCTCAATGAGCTCCTTTGGACCATTGCCGTGTCACGTCTGATTTTCGGTTCAGAAATGAGCATCCAAGCGCCACCAAACCTCAGTCCAGGAGTTCTTCCACAGTTGGTAAATGCCGGCATAAATGACTGGGGTGGAGTTTCTCCGCTGACCCCTGACCACGTGAATCCAGAGGCCCCTTGGCCGCACCTAGAAAATTTAGCGCGTGAGACTGAAGCAGCGGGCAAATTCCTAGAGCAACGGTTAACAATTTANCCCAAATATATTAAANNATACTCCAAGTGGGTGGACGATAAAGTAGCCCCAACTGTTTTCAANCTTTCCGATGCAAGCGGTTTCGCAAAACGAGACCCATGGATACCTGGTGAAAGAAGCCCCATACCATCATTAGATAAAGAACTGCTCCAAAAATCAGTCACAAAAAACTCTGTCTCTGCCGAAGTTAGGTCAATACTCGAGAATATACAGAAAACTGCGCAGCCCAAAATTGCTGAGCTGGCAAAGTTATTTGAATGCCGTGGAGCAGACTTCAGTTACGTTACCAGAGCTGCGGATGATCTTCGTAAGAAGTATAACGGTGATGACGTGACATACGTCGTGAATAGAAACATCAATTACACAAACGTGTGCTATTTTAAATGCCAATTTTGTGCTTTTTCAAAAGGTAAGGCTAGTGAGAATCTTCGTGGCAAGCCTTATGACATTAGTGCCGAGGAGATCGCTCGACGATGCGAAGAAGCTTGGTCTCGCGGCGCCACCGAGGTTTGCATGCAAGGTGGTATCCATCCTGACTATACTGGCCAAACATACTTAGATATCCTCTCAACGGTAAGAACTGCAGTGCCCCAACTGCATATACATGCCTTTTCTCCATTAGAAGTATGGCAGGGTGCTGAGACTCTTGACATCTCTTTAAGAGAATTTCTTGAGCACCTAAAGGCAGCCGGATTATCCACGTTACCCGGAACTGCTGCAGAAATCCTCGACGACGAGGTAAGGAAATCGCTTTGCCCCGATAAAATCAACACGTCACAATGGCTCGAAGTCATGAAGACAGCTCATCAAGTGGGCTTTAAAACAACAGCGACCATTATGTACGGGCATATCGAATCTCCAATACATTGGTCAAATCATTTGACGGCCATTAGAGAATTACAGCAGCAAACGGGAGGATTCACAGAATTTGTGCCGCTGCCCTACGTTCCGATGGAAGCGCCAATGTACTTAAAAGGTAAATCCCGTCGAGGCCCGAGTTTTAGAGAGGCCATTCTCATGCATTCAATCTCACGAATTGCGTTTGAAGGCTTGATAAACAATATCCAGACCTCTTGGGTAAAAATGGGGCGAGATGGCGTGCGCGCTTGTTTAAACGCTGGAGCAAACGATATTGGCGGAACCTTAATGAACGAAAGTATTACGAGAGCCGCAGGGGCAGATCATGGACAGGAATGGCATCCTGCAGACCTTGAGGAAGCTATCCTAACAATGGAAAGAAATCCTAAAATGAGAACAACAAACTATGAGTCAGCTCCTCAAAAAATGAAGGAGCTTGCCCTCAAAGCATCCACTTTAAAACAGGTAGAAAATACAGCAGCGCAAAAACTTCAACGCAGTAAAAAGTTAGATAATATCACCCAAGTAATATAGGTCTGAGATACAAAATTTATTCGTATCAGCTGTTTAACAGCGGTTTGACGCACAACTTAAAATTAGGAAAATTTAACAAATGAAAGTAGCAATAACTGGAGCTAATAGCAGTGTAGGCAAAAATTTGCTGGTTCGTTTAAGCAAAGAGGAAGATATAACCATAGTCGCTGGTGTACGTAACGAAAAAGTAATACCAGAATTACCCAAGAGCCCTGCAATCAAACCAACGGTCATTAACTACGATGACATCAAATCACTTGAGAAAGCGCTCGATGGAGCGGATATTGTAATCCACCTAGCTGGGATATTGATTGAAACAAAGCATTCTAATTATGCGAATGCAAATATAGCGGCAACGGCCGCGATTGTTGATGCCGCAAAAAAGAGTGATGTAAAAAGCATTATTTTTATAAGCGTTGTCGGCGCTAGTCCGGAATCAAGAAATGCTTATTTTCGTTCAAAGGGCGTTGCAGAAGAGTTAGTTCTCGGTTCAGGTTTAGGGGCAAGGATCTTGCGTACACCGATCCTCTTTGGACCTAACGCGGCTGGCTCACAAGCCATCATTGGGATGATTTCTTCCGGACAGGCAAAGTTATTAGGTGGTGGGCACTATCAAATGCGACCGTTAGACATCGACGATCTCTCCGAAGCGCTTACGATACTCTGTTCAACTTCAATACAAGATCAGGTTACCTATGAACTTGTTGGACCTGAGAGTGCTCCATACAGAGACATAATTGAAATGACAGCGCAAGTAATGGGAAAAACTATAGCATTTGGAAATGTCCCTATACTACTCGCAAAATTCGGAGCCGCGATCACCAGCATTTTAAAAGGGGGAGGAATTACACCTACGGTTATTGATGTAATCACACAAGATGAGATAGTTAAAACTAACGCTGACAGCGCGTTAGGTATTACACTTACTCCCATGAAACAAACTTTAAAGAAAATGACTAGCCTTGGCGACTGATATGACAGATAACAATCAAAAAAATGAAGTGAGTGAAACGGGCGATGCTGGAACAGAAAATGCAATGCCTCAAAAGAAGTCCAATCCCGCAGGAAGAATTTTATTCCTTGCCATAACTGCCATGTGCTTTGTGTATCTTTATTATCGATTAAACGGAGCAGCAAGCAGGGAGGGCCTGCCGTTAATAGCTTACATGACCGACGTATTTTCGAACGTTGC
The DNA here is from genome assembly GCA_002727755.1 of Gammaproteobacteria bacterium. Taxonomy (GTDB): domain Bacteria; phylum Pseudomonadota; class Gammaproteobacteria; order Pseudomonadales; family Pseudohongiellaceae; genus UBA9145. The sequence goes on from PBXX01000052.1 coordinate 20,534, forward strand.
GTGGGTGCCTTGGTTAGGCCTAATGATCGCCTACTCCTTGTTTTATTTCTTAGTGGATACGTTAGTAGTGACACGCGCTCTTAATTGGTTTTTAGCAGATATTAAATATAAAGATATCCTGCCTATACGCGCGAGCGCTTACATTATATCTATTTTTAACGAGCAGATTGGTAAGGGTGCTATGGCCTATTACCTAAATAAGCGCGATCAAATCCCAGGGTGGGAAGTTGGCTCCGTTATGCTCTTCATTATGTTTTGTGAGGTTTTCTATTTGTTAGTTTGGGCTTCAATCGGCTATATCGCCGGCGGTGACGGGCTGCCAGAAGCCTTCAGCCTGATGCCAGCAATAACTTTAGGTGCGGCGATATTTTTTGTTATTTGGCTTTTGTACTTCCAAGGAAATCTATTACCGAACAATGAGTTTCGCCAAAAGCGAATACTCGACGCTTTCAAACAAGCCAAATTAAANCATTATTTACTGTTTCTAATCTTGAGATCCCCAGCACTTCTNGCAGCGGTTATCGTCTATTCTGTCGCACTAAACCTTTTNGGAGTCGATGCTTCTTTCATCGAACTTCTCCCGTACTTACCGGTTATATTTTTTGCNGCTGCAGTACCCACTCCNATGCGTGCCGCCGCNATTACATTCTGGGTAATATTATTTCCGGAAAACGAAGGGCAAATGGCCGCTTTTGGATTCGTACAGCATAATTTCTTTATTTTATTCAATGCGGTTATTGGGTTAGTGTTTTGGCGTAGGGCTCAAAGAGAACTTTTTAGTTAATTATGGCGAATCTGCTTACCGCGGTCCGTCTCGCCCTCTCNATACCNGTCACACTTGGATTTGCGTACAGCGANTTNCTATCTGGATGGGTAGTCTTGCTCCTCATTTTAATCGCTTGTCTTACAGATTTTTTGGATGGCAAGGTAGCGAGAGCAAAAAATACTGCTTCTGCGAGAGGACAATTATTTGATCACTCTACTGACTTTATTTTTGTCACCTCCGGTTTAGCGGGATGTGCTTTCTCTGGNTTAATTAATCCTTACCTGCCAGTTTTNATCNTCATCGCTTTCAGTCAATACGTTATCGANTCCTATTATCTGTATAAACAGAAAGAACTCAGGATGAGTTTTCTCGGAAGATGGAATGGAATATTGTACTTTGGACNCTTATTGTTTTTAGCTTTCTCAGCAATTAAGTTAGGTAAGGACTTTGAAGAATTTATGGGGTTAGCTGGTTCTATTTTTGCTTGGATTTTAACGGGNAGCACANTTCTATCAATCATNGATCGNGGTTTAGCTCCTTTANGCGATTCTGAATAANAACGTTTANTCTTGAACATATTCCACTTGAGTACTAGGCANGTATCCTATCCTGTGAGCAAANGCAACTAGNCGANTGGCTGAATCTAATTTAAAGGGTTCTGTATAAACTTGCCATCTATCCTNAAGAANTCCTTGCTGAGAAACTACTTGAAAGGCAATATTTGCTCCAGGTGTACCAGAATGAATCTGCACTTCACCNTTCTCTTGAANAATAGTTGGCGCCTTTGTTGTCGGTTGAATTCCTTCAGGCCAAAATTCTTTGATAAGCTGGCCCTCAGGCATTAAGCCAAGATCGTTGAACTCTGAAAGCCAGCTGTCCATCTCTTTACGAAGTTCTTGGAGTTTCTCAGAATATTTAGGATCTGCAGAAAGGTTCTCAAGTTCATATGGATCATTTTCAATATCAAAAAGCTCCTCAAGTGGTTTTTGAGATCGAAACCATTGAGCCTGATTNTTATCTAACNTACCCTGCTCATTTAACCGAAGAAGCTCCTGCATTATGGGCATTTGCTCTCTGTATGGAAGCGGTAGATAGTAAGCTTTATCCAGATTATAGTTTCGCAAATATTTAAAACGGGCATCCCTAACTGCACGAATGGTGTCGTACTCATTGTCAAACCGATCTGCGGCAGCGTGGATGTAANNTCTCGGAGACGCGCTTGCAAATTCTCCGACAAACGCGCGACCGTCTACATATGATGGAGGTTGGATTCCCGCAAGCGATAAGGTTGTTGATTTAAAATCCACAAAACTAATTAATTGATCATCAATTTCGCCCGCTCTCCATTTGCCAGGGTATCTGATGATCAGCGGTACATGAATCCCCGAATCGTAGAGCAGTCTTTTTTGTCGAGGCAAAGGTCCCCCATGGTCACTATAGAAAAATATTATGGTGCTCTCGAGCAAACCATCTTCCTCTAGCTCATTGAGAATAACCCCTACTTGCTTGTCCATAGCAACGATATTGCTGTAGACCTGCCTGATATCATTCAACGCAATCTCTGTTCGCGGCAAATAAGGGGGCACTGGCACATTTAAATCGCGATCGATAAGTAGTGGNTTGTCTCTCTGTCTCCAGACTTGTGACTCATGTGTGATGCCGAGGTTAAAAACTGAAAAAAATGGTTGCTCAATTTTCCTATTTCTCCAATGCGCTTGCGGACTACTTTCATTCCAGGCGGTAACTGGTTTTTGAAATTGATAATCCTCCTTTGCATTGTTTGTCGTGTAATAACCGGCCTCACGAAAATACTGNCTTTGCATCTTCACGTAAGGTGGAGGAATAGCCTCATACGGTGCCAATCCCTCAGGTCCTTCATTAATTACGCTCGTTGTTCTCATGTGGTGGGCCCCGATACGATTCTGATACATACCTGTCGCGAGCGCGGCTCTGCTCGGGGCACAAACACCAGATGTCGAAAATACACTTGTATACCTCACACCCTCATCTGACAAACGAGAAAGGTTGGGTGTTTTGACAGTCTGATCACCAAACGGTGGTATGATTGGACTCAAGTCTTCAGCAACAATCCACAATATATTCGGTCTTTCCGGCAATATAGGCTGGGATCGGCTTGAATCGTCGAGATACTTGCAACTAAACAAGGCAGCTAGTAACGTAGAAAAGATTGTTAACCTTAGGAGCATTCTCATCATTTTTAATAATTTATGGGTGTTCGATAAAGGCGTCAATATTACATGGTTTCAAAATTAGAGAAAGTCATTATCCGAATCACTGTCTTTTGTGTCGTAGGTTTATTCCCAGTTATTCCCTTAAATNAAGCCATTAATGCTCATAATTCTGATATCGAGGAACTTTTTCTTTTGATCAACGAGAGGCTAAGTTATATGGAGCANGTTGCNCTCTACAANGAAAGAACCNATTCACCNANAGAAGATNTAGAGAGAGAAGCNGTTGTATTAATGGACGCAGTNGAAACTGCTAATGAGCTCGGTCTGTTTGGTCCATCAATTGAGTCTTTTTTCNAANCTCAAATAAGCGTAGCTAANGCAATCCAATATCGCTACCGAGCAGATTGGCAAAGCGAATCACCTTCATTTGTCCCCCTCAATCTCCAAGAAACTATTCGCCCAAAGCTATCACAAATTGGAAAATCCATCATTGATAAAATAGCGACCTTATACAGTAATGGCGAGCAGATTAATGAAGAACATAGAGACCTATTTTATAATTCCATCGATATCGAAAATGTCAANCAGCAAGATAAAACTCGATTATTTGATAGCTTGCTGATCATAGAAGCACAGAAATAGTCAATTGCATTAAACTGAAATCAAATTTTTGTGTATAGTTAAAAANANTCAAGATCATCNTAAAGANCTTAGGAAAAATTCATGAGAGGNCTCACATCCTTGATTTCTCAAAAGTTNAAANTATGCGCCAGCGNACTCTTCTTNTTCTCCCTTCCGAGCTGGGGACAACAAGATTTGGTTCCCATAGCTGAGACTACANNAGAGGCATTTAGNAGAATTACTGCTTATGAGAGTGTGCAGTCNTCANTACAAAGAATTATCGAAACGGAACCTGATACCATACAAGAGCAATTCCGCATCACTGAAATCCCTGCGCCACCATACAAAGAGCAAGAAAGGGCGGCATACTACCTAGGGCAGATGCGCTCGCGCGGATTGCAAAATGCCTACATAGATAGCGAGGGCAATGTAATAGGTGTACGAAAAGGAACTGGTGAAGGACCAATTTTTTTAATATCAGCACACCTCGATACTGTATTTCCNGAAGGAACCGATACGACAGTTAAGTTGCGAGGCGGNCGNTACTACGCGCCGGGNATNGGAGACGATACGAGAGGNTTGGCCGCGCTATTAAGCGTTATTGATACCTTAAATGCTAGTGGAATAGAGACAATCGGAGACGTTATCTTTGCGGGTAATGTTGGTGAAGAGGGAACAGGCGATCTTAGGGGCATCAAAGCAATCTTTAGAGATAACCCGTCTATTGACGGTTATGTATCGATTGATGGGACTCTNCTGNGACGTATCACTAATGGGGGCACCGGAAGTCGGAGATTTGAGTTTGCTTTTCAAGGTCCGGGAGGACATTCATTTGGNGCGTTCGGAAGAGCGAGTGCGATTCATGCAATGGGGAGAGCGATAGCAAAAATTTCTGATTTAGAAACACCAAGCGTACCAAAGACTACATTTACAATAGGCACAGTCAGGGGCGGAACATCTGTCAACTCTATCGCNGCTGACGCTACGTTTGCAATCGATATGCGTTCAAATGACCCAAACGAACTCTCTAAACTCGAGTCAAGAGTTAAAGCAGCCGCCCTGGAAGCCGTAGAGGAGGAAAATCAACGGTGGGATAATGGGAAAATTTTTGTGGACTTTAATCTAATAGGAGACAGACCTGTCGGNAAAACAGCGCCAGAGTCGCCAATTGTNCAAGTTGCCGCACTGACTTTTGATGAACTTGGTATAGAGCTTCAGGAATTAGGTACATCAAGCACGGATTCAAACCTGCCGATGTCACTGGATATTCCTGCTATTACTATTGCAGGCGGTGGTCGAGGCGGCGGGGCTCATTCACCTGGAGAATGGTTTATTCCAACAAATTCTCATCTGGGCCCTCAAGCTGCTCTATTGATTACCCTCTCTATGGTGGGTATTAAAAATATCTCACCTCCCCTTCTCGANAAAATAGANAAATAGCTTCANAAAAAAAATCCGCTGCTACACGGATCTTTTTTCTAATTAGCGCCAAGACAACCTCTTTNACTAAACAGCTTAAAACTAGTCTTGCTTTCGTAGGTGCCCGTAAATTAATTCCTCTGTAAATTCAACACACTTATATTCCAACAGCTGCATATTCTCTTCTAACCGTCGATACAGCGGGAAAGAAACTTTCCATGGCTCAGTATATACATTAGGATCCTCAAGAGTGGCTTCATACATAACAACATTNTCACTCATATGCGTATATCGCTCAGTAACCGTTAANTCTTCAGTGTGGTGATTNCCCGCATGGTCAAACCATGTGTCTGCTACCTGACCNGTCACCTCAATTACCAGAGTATCCCCTTCNAAATGGGCAAGACTATGACCCATCCATGAATATATGGGAAACTCAAAATCTGGTTGATCCACATACACAATCCTGCTTGCACTCGCAAATTCATAAGCATAAACAATATGCTCAGGTGATTGAATTATTTGAAAAGGGAAAGGTAAATAATTAGCCCTTGGAATTCCGGGCATGTAACATTTAACCACAGGATCAAGTTCTAACCAGTTAGCCTTATTTTCTATTTGCTGCTGTCTCGCCGCCGCCGTGTAGGGGATCTCACCTCCCTCAACTATGCCAAGCCCNCCTGGGATCGCTCCTATAGCACCCAGCTCAAACATTGGTCCAAAATCGGCAGAATGTGGCTCNATATCATAATGAGAACTACCAATGGCCTGCCATATGCCGCTAAAATCGGGNTTTCCGTCGGCTGTCCGAGGAATNTCACCATTTTGAGCCTGCGTTGCCATGGCGAAAATTATCAACAAAAATCCCACNAGAAGGTTTGTAAATCTATNCTTTATGAATAACATGCCCTACTCCGTTTTCGTTTTTATTAGCNTNANGCGAATCACTATTTTTTGCTGTTCTTGACNCGTTGACTTGATTCTAGCATAGCAAAATGCCATCCNGTCACAAGATTTTTATGTTGACAGATATGACATCAGTTTTACAACATAAAACTGACATTCTTGGAAGAGCGTTTAGTATAATGGGGTAATAAATGGCAAGCACTTTGATGCCGATATAATCCTGCAGCCATTTAGGACCATAAATTGAGGTGGGAGCCCAATTGGAGACACTTGCACTCATAGAGAATACCGCCGCGAGTATTTGGTTTCGAGAATCAGGTCTTGCGTTTTTTGGCTCATTAACGTTGCACTCACTTACCATGGCGCTTGTGGTAGGAATCAANTTAGCGATAGCGTTTCGTCTCTTGAGACTTGTTCCNAAGTTTTCCTTGAACCCGCTACTGCATTTTTATCGAATACACTGGTTCGCGGTGATTTTGATTTTTNTGTCCGGTCTTGCNCTGNTGCTAGCCTACCCGGCAAAGGCGCTNACCAATCCTGTTTTTTANGCAAAATTCGCTATGCTNTCAGCAGGCTTNATTATCGCGAGGAAACTTCAAAACAAAATCCGTTTTCAATCAGACGATGAACTTGATTCAAAAACNGTTCGATTGATGGCCNTAGGATCTATTGCCGTCTGGGTTGGAACCATCACTACCGGTCGNTTTTTAGCCTATACGAACAGTGTATTGCTGGCCTCCCGATTTTTTTAAGGCAGATGTATGGTAGAACTTTTAACTAGCTTTTCAAAAANTACTGGCATCTACAGCTTCATGAATAGCCCNTGGGGGTGGCCAACCGCAGAATCTATCCATTTTCTAGGCCTTTGTTTGTTAATAGGNTGCGTAGGAGTATTCGATTTACGGATGCTCGGCATAGGCAGAGGAATCAGTTATGNTCAAATGCATAAGCTTGTTAAGGTNGGTGTTTTTGGCTANNTCCTTAANGTAACGACTGGCATCATGTTTTTAACAACAGCTCCCGACCAGTACTTATTTAATCCTGCTTTTCANTCAAAACTACTATTCATGTTAGTCGCCGGTTTGAATATGTTGTGGTTTTATGCACACCACTCGGTTAGTGTTANAATGACTGATTCAGTCGTAAGCCTCACCTATCGAGTCAAGGCGATTGCTATGATTTCACTTTTGTGTTGGATGGCTGTAATAATCTGTGGTCGGTTAATCACCTATTTTCGGCCTCCCTATCATTGGTGTTGGNTTTGTTAAAGNCCATCAAAAGTATTGAGTATNTTTTGCAATGATNACTAACAGAAATTTGAACTNCTCAGNCGTCNAACTCGTTTGNAAAAGTATANNCTAGGTNTNGCCAAAGTAGNTTAGAGACTGATNATATGATGTCACGCGAATNCCGGGTCGGCAAATTCTTCATTCGAGTAAATTGGTTGATAGCCGCATGTGTTTTGATAACCTCTATAACGTTTTTAAATCTTGGTATCTGGCAGTTAGGTCGAGCAGCCGAAAAAGTTGAAGAGCAAGAGGCGCTTGAGTTAGAACTTCAGCAGAATGCNGGACCCATTGAAGCTATCCCCCTNGGACATTTGCATAGAGCAAACCCTGAAATGCAAAACAGGCATGTTCTACTTAACGGTCACTATATCAACGAAAAAACTATCTTNGTGTTAGCCGAATTTTTNGATGGCCAGATAGGTTATGGAGTGGTCACTCCNTTCAGGCTGGCCGAAACTGATGGGCTCGTTCTCGTCCATCGGGGGTGGACCTCTGGCATACTGCCGGCGGATACACAACCTGCCACCAGACCCNTNGAGGGACCTGTGGAGATAAAAGCACAAGTTCACGTTCCACCACCAAATGCTCGGGTAATACCAAGTCAAATAGACACAAGCCAGTGGCCTTTGCGAATACGTTCGCTAGAAATCGACGTCATCAGCGAAATACTTGGCGAAGAAATTTTCCCGTTCGAAGTTCGCCTGACCGCCGAACAACCAGGAGTGCTGGTTCGGCATTGGCCTGCCGTTTATGCAGACGTTAATCAAAATTTATCCTATGCAATTCAATGGTTTACATTCGGCTTAATTGTNATATTCGCTTCAATTTTGGCAAGTAGTAACCTNTGGTCACTCCTGCGGGCNGCTGACCGGACCTAGCNCAGACGATAATGAAGAGCAGTGGCGAGTCGAAAGCTCCTAAAATTAGAAATTTTCAGGACATGAAGTCTTTGTTAGGATATTGATTTTTCGTAGGAAAATTTATCGAACAATCGTTCAAAGTCCTGCGTAATAGTGGTATATTACCGACTTAGAAATTCTATATGTAAGGGATAAACAGGAGAAGTTAACCATGCAAATGCCTTTCGCCAAATTGTTTCTCAGTGGACTTGCGCTGCTCGGATTTTTATCGACAATTAATCCAGCAATGTCACAAACAGCAGATGAAGTTACTTTCCACAAGGATATAGAGCCTATTTTGCAGCGTAGCTGTCAAAGTTGCCATCGCGAAGGCGGAGCCGGCCCAATGCCCTTAGTGACATACGAACAAGTCGCACCCTTCGCTGGGTTAATAGAGTATAAAACAGGACTACGCGACAGAGCTGGAGCTATGCCACCATGGTATATGGAAAAGAATATTGGAATTCAAGATTATAAGGATGACCCTTCTCTGTCTGATGAAGAAATCGCAGCGATATCAAGCTGGGCCCGAAATGGAACGCCAAAGGGTGATGAAAAAAATGCACCCGAAGCACTTGTCTTCGATGATAGTGTTAAGTGGGGCGCAGGAGAACCAGACCTTATAGTTAAGCTGAATGACGTCACTAAACTNGCAGGAACNCCTGATTGGTGGGGTGAAGTTGATTCNGTGCCAACTGGTTTAACTGAGGACCGATACGTTAAGTCGGTTGAAGTGGTCGAAGTGAATGATGTGGATAATCAAGCTGGTACTGGCCGAGAGACAGTGGGGGGACGTTACATATTCCATCANATGATTTGGGCNACCGCACAGGTCGACGAGAATAATGAGCGCGTGCCAGGTCTCTCAATTCCTTGGCCTGTTCATGAAGTTGGCAGAAATGCGGATATATTCGATGAAGATGCTGGAAGGTTGCTTAAAGCTAATAGCTGGATCGTATCAGATTCGGTTCACTTGCACTCAAACGGCAAAGATACAACAGGTCATCTAGAAATNGGATTTAGATTCCATGAGAAAGACTATGAGCCGAAATATCAAGCGTCTTTCATAGCACTTGGAAACGGTGTCGATATCAGTATCGCTGGTAATGAGAGCAATCAAGAGCTTCATGCCTACACTGTGCTAAATCAGCATACAAAGGTAATTACCTTCGAGCCTCATCTTCACGCGCCTGGGGAGAGAATGTGCTTAGAAGCTATTTGGGGATACACAGTCGAAACTCTATCCTGCGTTGGTTACGACCATAACTGGGTCAGAGGCTACCCNTACGCAGAGGATGCTGCCCCGCTCCTTCCGAAGGGGACAATCCTTCACATCGTTGGTTATATGAACAATTCTGAAACAAATCCTAATGTTCCTGACCCTCGTAACTGGCAGGGCTCTGGAAATCGCTCTGTAACGAATATGTTCATTGATCTTGGCATAAGAGTAACTATGACAGATGAGCAATTTCATGAGGCTATGGCCGAGCGGCGAGANGCACTCGATCTAGGCCCGAATGATCATGTNATCGGNTGTCCTCTTTGCGGNGCNCCACTTGTTGCACCGATACTNGATGATGNGGATGATAGCAATGAGGTNGCNGCCANCGACTAAGGTAAGAANAGTCAATGGACAACGCTACCCCATCAGTCTTANGTAGCAGCNTAGGGAACGTCTNCCTGCTGCTACTNNTNCTGGCATGNATATCNACAAGCGCCAACGCNCAAACCTATCGTTCTGGTCAACATATAGAACCAGCCTTTGAAGGATGGAGACCGAATCCCGATGGCTCCTTCAACATGATGTTCGGGTATATGAATGAGAACTGGGAAGAAGAACCCGATGTGGAGGTCGGGGAACACAATTTTTTTTCGCCCGGCGAAGCTGACCGTGGTCAGCCAACCCACTTCTTGCCGAGACGCAACCGGTTCACGTTTGAAGTGACCGTGCCTTCAGATTGGGGGGACAGAGAACTTGTGTGGACTCTTAATGTAAACGGAGTAGAGAAGAAGGCATTCGCTACGCTCAGACAAGACTATCTCGTCGATAACATGGTTATTGCCTCCGAAACAGGCTCTCTCGGGGCAGGAACAAGCAGCCCCGAATCTAGAGCCAATATCCCTCCCGTCGTTACCGTGCCAGGCGACCAGGTGAGGGTCGCTCGCGTTGGTGAACCTATCAGCCTAACCACCCATGTATGGGATGACGGTTTACCAAAACCGAGGCGAGAATCAACAAACACTTCAGAAGAATTGAACCAACGTATGATGCGTAGACCAACCAAGGTCACTGTCGAAAAAATAAACGGATTATTTCTGTCCTGGAACGTATATAGAGGAAGCGGCAAGGTAACTTTCGATCCGCCCCTACCAAAACCTTGGGAAGACACAAGATCTTCCGCAAACTCACCCTGGGGAGAATTATGGTTGCCTCCTGAAGTGCCTGAGGATGGCATATACGACGTATCAGTTACGTTTGACTCCCCGGGAAGTTATACCTTATGGGGAAGAGCTGACGACGGCGGGCTTTATCATGACGCTTTCATAACCGTACATGTTGAAGAATAGACCTAGTTATCCGAACTATTCCGTAACTCAATAGTGAAAGGGGGATCAAATTGGGGAGGTTCCTGATTTATAATGATTTGAGTTCTTGGAGGCGGCACATAACGAATAGTTGGATCTCCATACCTCTGCAAGAGCAATTTTTCCTCGGCTGCTCTGACTACAGACGGAGGTTGAGCCTCGGTGCCAAAAGAAAAACTAAAGCTTCCACGGACTAATCTGTCACTATCTGAAAGAATCGCCCAATCAGCAGTGTAGTAAGCAGCAGGAGCCAAGGTCGGCAGGTCCCAGTGATAGGATTTTTTGTCAGAGGGAGAATATCGAAAATTTATCTCAACCCAATCCCTTCGTTCGTTATGTAATGTCAATTTGACCAACCTAACTGGATTCGGAAACTCTAAAGTCATCAAGTCAGGAGCAACATCCAAAGTCGCATCATCAGCTGGGGATGTTTTAATTTTAACAGCAATATCTGCAACGCCAACTGGTTGCAAGAATCGTGGGAAAGAAAGCGGCTGACCCGTTACCTCAACAGTGCAACTAAGAAGCACACAAAGTATAATTGCTGAATCGTTGATAAATCCTAGGTGATATTTCATTGCAAATCTAAAACGTGTCTCCGTATCCAACTGTAAAGATGATAACACATAGACTTCTTGAAATAAGAACACAGGCACTCTAAAGCTAGAATTATGAACCGCTCCAACTTAGACTCGACCCTCAAGTCATTACAAGAGAGTGATGACAATATCACGACCCTCGATGATGGATGGTCTCAAGGACGCTCAGCTTTTGGTGGCATCTCAGCTGCTTTTGCGATGACTGCCATGAGAAAANTAGTGCCTAATGACTTACCCCTTCGATCATTGTCAGTATCCTTTATTGCTCCAGTTCCTCCTGGGAAGGTTTTGGTTGAGACCGAAATTATCAGAAAAGGAAAAAGTGTAATCCAAGCAGAAGCCAGCTTAGTATGCAATGACAATATTTGCTTGAGAGCTATGGCGGCTTTTGGCTATGCCAGGGAAACGTATGAGATTCCGTCAAATAAAAGTTTTAAACCTAAACCCCGTGGGTCTGGTGTAAATTTCGAAGACCACGCAAAACAAACCCCCGGATTTCTTCAGTTCTTTGAGGGCGAGTGGGTAAATGATGGTATGCCTTTTGCGGGAAAATTAAGTCGAAAACTCGAGCTGTGGGTACGTCATAATATAGATCTCAATCAATTCCCGGCTGAGAAGTTAATTACCATCTGCGATATTCCACCACCTGTGATACTGTCGCACTTTAGTATACCTCCTGTACCATCAAGCTCACTCACATGGTCATTGGAGTTCGTCATACCTCCTGAGGAAGTAAGTTCAGATTGGTTTTTTCTAGAGTTTTTTGTTGATGCCGCCGCAAANGGTTACACTCAACAGTCTGGCAATATNTATGACGAAGNNGGTCGTTTATGCGCGCTTTCTCGGCAATGCATGGTCTATTTTTCTTAGATTTGNAATAATGCCTATAGAAGATTTTNCAATAAACCTATGTAAATTGAAATGACTAAACAGCAACTTCTAATTNTTTTGTTCAGTCTTTTTNTTGTATCGACGAAAGCAATTGGTCAGCACTCTCANGGGATCCTCACTCCAGGGGTAACCTTTCCTCAAGATGATTCGGTGCTAATAGACCCACCAAAGATGATAACCATGAGCTTCAGGGTTGATGTTAGATTNCTAAAANTAGCCCTCTATACCTCCGACGAGGAATGGATTGATATCGCTTTCAAGTATGACCCCAATCGTAAGAACAATAACTTNGTGCTGCCAATACCTGTGACACTGCCATTATCTGAATACTATATAGCGAGATGGTCAGTCACAGATGACATCCGAGGATTAGTCAACGGNGAGTTCAAATTTGCGTTTGGTGATGATGCCATTCCACCGTCTGAGACTATCGCTGCAAAGGTTTCTGACAGAGTTGAAATTTTACCGTCCACCGGCTCCTACAGGAGAGAGACTATTCAAGAATTGAACGATGGATAGTCTCATTTAAATTTAAANCCCTGTTTTNCCAAAAAACCCTTCATATGCGGTCTTGATTTTTCAGATAGCANTGTCGCAACCTGTTCAGTCCAACTAANACCATGACCACCCCCGGTNCGGGTTCGATANTAATCACGGATTTTTTCATCATACTCTCGNATTTGGTCTTGATCGCCCCGCTCATTATAGACCTCATCTTTTAGAATCACAGAAAGTGGTAACCTAGGTTTAATTTCAGGGTCCTGATCCGGATAACCTAAGCATAATCCGAAAACCGGGTATACNCCGATGGGTAGCTCTAGTAACTTAGAAACATCTACGGGATTATTCCGNATACCACCGATATANCANATTCCAAGTCCGACNGACTCNGCCGCCGTCACNANGCTCTGTGCCATAAGCGCGACATCCACTGTCGCGATTATAAANTGCTCTGTATAGTCACCCTCAAACGNCTTTTCGTATTCNTTGCAGTAGTTACCAGCCCTTTTTAGATCCGCACAAAAAATCATAAATTCGGCTGCACTTTCAACGTAAGGCTGATTTCCCGCCAACCTAGCTAAAGACTCTCGAGTGCTTTTGTTTTTCACTCGAATTATTGTAGAACCTTGCAAAAAACTCGAGGTNGCTGCTGCTTGTCCTGCTANAAATATATCGTTCAGAACCTCTGGNTCGATCGCTTTGTCCGTAAATTTTCGAATACTGCGATGCGATTTCAGTAAATCGATTACTGAGCTCATATTCGTTTTCCTTNANTGAGTATCATTTATTGAGATTATCTAAAAATTGTGGGACAACATCATTAGCTAGGGTAGATGCTGCATTAAATAAAAGCACCATCCCAATATTAAGTTCGGGCACGAATGCCATCTCGCTTCTAAATCCTCTAACCCCACCACCATGATGGACAACTTGCATCCCATCATAATCAAAAACACGCCAACCTAATCCGTAATACGCGTCGTCCAAATTAACCCAACGATTGAAATAATTACCATGTGGAGTTTTTATAACTGGCTCATGAACTGTTGATAAAAAGGCTGGAGACATAATNTCGGGAAATGCTCCTAAGTTAGCCCTAACCCAAATAGCCATGTCTAAGATACTTGCGTTAACACCGGACGCAGGGGCCACTGAGTAGTATGCTGGGTTATTTGTGGTAGATCTCCAGTTCCCTCGAACCAGTCGATGAGGAGTGGTGACATTAGATTCTCTTTCGAATGCATCAAGCCCTACCGTGGCGGTTGTCATACCTAAAGGCTTAAATATCTCTTGATCAACGAAATTTCCGTAAGTTTCTCCCGTACTCTCTTCAACAATATCTCCAATCAATGAAAAAACCACGTTCTGGTACCCATAACATTTCCCCGGCGCGCAAACAGTAGGAATTTCATGAAATTTCTGTTTTATTTTTCCATACACAACGCCGTCATCTAGGAGGTTAGAGTAGGAGTGTGGCATGAGGCCTGTAGATTGACTCGCGATGTGTCGCAAAGTTATTTTTCTCGACGACNTTCTATTACCTAAAATTAGGGAAGGAAAAATATCAGTTANTTTTACATCCCAAGATTGCAGATCACGNTCCACAAGCATAGCAGCAGATGTNCCAGCAAACGTCTTTGACATGGANGCTATCCTGAAAATCGATTCGGGCGTCACGAGCTTGGATGTATTATTCTCTCTAATGCCCCATGTCTGCAGGTATTTAACTTCTTCTNTAGATACGATAGCNACAGCCGCGCCAGGAATTTNTTTCTCGTCAGATGCCTTTTTCAACCNATANACGAACTCGGTATAATCTGACGCCAAATCGGATCGAAACGAACTATCGTCACTAAACGCAGGATAGATTGCTATATTTAACAAAAAAACANCCACCAGGATTCTAANAGNCTTTNAATGATCCCATGAGTCGCTATATTCTAATTTCGTATTGCTCATACTTATTCTTTTTGATTTTACCGTCTNAATCACANCACAGAAGTCCAAACCTGTGGTAATCCAATTTNCCTTCAATTTTTTTAAACGCCAACAGTTGTTTCGGCCGAAAGAGATGTCTTTTTAATTTATTATCCAGTCGAGAANCCTTTAGTAGATGACTAGGCACTAATGATCTGGCGGTCCAACAACTGTGGATAAGTAGGTGGTAACGATAAGAATACATATAGCGACAAGAATCTCTATTTTTACCGAAAACCGAAATAGCTTAACCCCATTTTGAGAAACAAGGTTGGGTGTCAACCTAATTCTATTGACTGCCGCAATACCCAAAATGACGATTACCAAAGATAACTTAGATAAAACCACTAAACCGTAACTCGATTTAAAAATCTCGCCAATAGAAGCGAATAACTCAAACAACATGCAAGCGCCAGCGGCAACTAGTCCAAACACAATTAATACAGCTTTATCTCCAAAGGCCTTCACACGACTTTGAATAAAGCTAATATTGTTCGAAAAAGACAAGAGGTAAAGCGGATAAAGGGAGCCTATCCACGCAGCGAAAGCCGTATAATGAAGCACGATAGCTATTTTTGAGATCACACTCAACACTGATATGTGTCCTGAAAATCGAAAACTAAAGAGCAGTAACAATAAAGCGAATAGCCCAGCAGAGTAGAAAAACCGAAAAGAAGCTTGCCCAGACTTGTNAGAATTTCCCTGNGTTTCTTTACGATATCGGATGGCAAGTAAAAATGCCANAGCATATCCGCATANCTGGAAAAAAGTCGTATCACCTATCGGCGAATCAATATATATCTCGGCCATACCCCAATCGAACATGCCGATCAAACCATCATCGACCACCATCCCTACTTGAACAAAGAAGCGCAGTAATGCGCCTTGGAAACCTAAGAACGCCCCACCGGCCATATACACAAGCAAATCATCGCTTAATTGACTGGATACATTTTTGAAAAGCCACAGACAAAAGAGGCTGCCTACAAGACTAGCTGCGCCAAGGTAGGTAAGAAACTTACAAACGAGATCTAATAAATCCCACAGCGATGGAACCATTAGCATCCTGCTATTAACAACCTATACGAAAATATACTGGTAAAGCTTTGAGTACCAGTTTCTCATTCGGAGGCTGTGGCGGGATCGACCACAAAACTGAAAGAATTAGTCACCGTATGTCCATCTGCACCGATGGCTGCCCAATTGACGGTAAACTCCCCCGGGTGCATTCCTGGAGTCTGAATCTTATAGGTGCTTGCGACTTCACTGGATGGCTCAAAATTAGTGGGCATTTCATGCCCAACACCCATTAATTCTATCTTAATTAGTCGCACATCTGCATTGAACACCAAATCTAAATCAGATGGTATCGTCGCTATAGTTGACCCGTTCTCAGGTGTTGATGTTTTGAGTGCAGTATGCGCTTGAACTAGCATAGGCAACGCAAGCGCTAAGCAGAAAAAAGTTTTTATCGTTAGCCTTATTAGATTCATATATATAACCTTAATCAGAAAAACTATTGACAGCATTATCTCAGCTTTTACCCAATGCGTATTGCTGCTGCGACAATAGGTCGCATTAGTTGGGCTTTTTATTCCACACTCTTGTCTGGGGTGATAGGTTGACTTCATCAATGATGGTTCCCGGGCGGGCCTCTAAAATTGTCAGCAAAACTTCTGCAAGATCTTCCGGCTCAATTGCATTGCCAGATGCAGATCCCGGCTCAAAGTTTAGATCATCAAAAAAGGGGGTTCTTACTGCTCCTGGATTCAATATNGATACCCTCACGGAAGATTTCGCACATTCTTCTCTTAATGACTGGGCAAAACCGCGCACCGCAAATTTACTCGCACTATAAATACTTCCATAGCGTCCTCCCGAAATCGAAGATTCTGATCCCATGAAGACAATATCAACCANTGTCTTCTGTCTTTTTAAAATTGGAAGAAAAACTTTAGTTACAATCGCATGGCTTAAGAAATTAGTCTCCATAACCAATCTCATATCAGAGACAGAAAGCTGTTCAACAGAGCCAAATTTACCTATACCCGAATTATTGATTAGCGCTCTTATTGGTATATCAATTGAGGAGACTATTTTTTCGAGTTCATCAGACAGTGAGTCCAATTGTGAGAGATCTAAGTTAACCATCTTAAATTTCTCAGACTTTATAGTCTCACTACCCGCAGTCTTTGATATCCCGGTGACAAAATAGCCTTTTTTAAGTAGCACTTTAGTCATCGCCAATCCAATTCCCGAAGAGGCCCCAGTTAGCACTATCATTCCGTCCGCGCTAGTTTTCATAACTTAAAACNCCTGACCTTATAACTCATCCACAGAAGTAATATTTTTCACGACTAACATAAGTTTTCAATAGATTTTCAATATCCTGAAGTGATTCACCGTCTNTATCTTTGAGTGAAATCAAACCATTTTCAATCGTAGTTTCGCGAGCAAACAACTCCTCTTCGGGATAAAGTTTCACTATGCTCTTATAATAAGTTTTAGGCATCCTAAACTCACCAAGACTTACAGAATGTAACTGATTTACATCTAAGGATTGAAAAAGTTGATCAAACAAATCCTTATAATTGTCGAGGAGCGTATTCTCAAAGATTAGCGGCTCAAACCGAATGGCTATCTTCCAGCCCTTTTCCTGAAGCTTTCTCAATACGCTAACGCGCTTTTGTATGGAAGGCACTCCCTGCTCAAAACGCAGCGAAGATTTTTGCGACGAGAAACTCATCGCAACTATAACGTTTGGAATCGGAGATCGGTCTAGGAGTTTTCTAACCTGTGTGCTTTTCGTCCTTATTTCCAGAATACCAGTAGGATTACTCTCAAAAATTCCCAAAAAATAGTCACAAAAGTGACTCACTGGTTCAAGCGCTAAACTATCGCAATCGTAACCACTGTAGTAAATTGAATTTCCTTCACATGAGCTAATGCTTTCTTCAATTTGCACTCTAAAATCATCATAATTGACAAACAACACATAATTGGCCGAACGGTACATACCTTGAAGAAAACAGTAACGACAGTCATAAACACAGTTTAGCATATGTGAGAAGTAGAAACTTTTTCCTCCCCTAAAGCCATAACCAGATGGCGCCGGGAGTACTAATTTCCCATATTTCTTTGCAAGTATTAATGCGGGAGCTTTCTTTTGTATTCTAAAATTTTGGTTAGATCTGTTAAAAATTTCCCCATAACGTCCGCAAATTATTTTAGGCAAATGAGGAAAAGACTCGCTGATCTTTTTGACTCGCTCCCAATCTTTAATTTCTTCTTCAATATATATAGCGGAGAACAATTAGTGTGCCTGCTTTGCTAATTTTTCAGTTAGTTTCTTTAGCAGCTGATCTGAAGTAATTCTACTGCAATTAAGAATGAATTTTAGCTCGTCTTCTCTACCTAGAGCATCGAACCGCCGACATAGGCTCTTGAATTGATTACGCTGAGAAACAGTAAGGTGAATCGATTTAACCATATCAAGGCAGTCACGATCCAAAACTAATCCTTTATTCAATATAGCTAGCCTTTTTTGTAAGACAGAAACAACGGGTTCAACATGCGCGATTGTTTTGACCATTAAATTTTCAATCAGCTTTTCTGTTATGTTATCTATCGAACTAGTCTTGTTGTCCGAGATCACTTTAATACTGCTTATGAGCTCTGTCTCTGAAAAATTTGATGCGGCTTTGAAGAAGCCGGCGGCTTCCATATCATAAGCTTCATCCCCCACATATGATTTTTCTGGTCTATCTACTGTTATTAATCCCTCTGTATTTTTCGTATTCCAATCTAAAAATGGATAATAAACTTCTCCTGTTTCTCTGTTCGAAATTTTATTTGCTAAAAAGCAAGTCCCCAAATCTAGGGTCCGATGACCAGCTATCCCAACATTGATCCAACCTTCTTTTAAAAAAGAGCCACTATCTAATTGCCACATATACTCGACGGCGCTTCGAGCACGTGAAGCTCCCATTCCCGAGATAATTAGTCGAATACCACTTTCATTTTTAAAAACTTGAAAAGGCTCCTTAATANATTTTTTTAAATGAAAATGCTCAATTAGCGGTNTTGCCTCTAATTTATGGGCAACCACAAAATTAATATTGAATTGAAAAATAGGTCTCATTTAATTAACACTTAACTTTTTCTATCAAACATTTATATTTTTTCGCNGCTTGGTAATTCCCTCGCTTTGNAAAACCGCTACTCAATATCGANCATTTATGAATCAGCATATCGATAGCTTTNTGTTTCTGAGACTCCGTCAAATTTCCTAGCTTTATAATCTTATATAAGGCTTCGACTCGAAAACGATCCATACCCCANAATTTTTTAGATAATTGATCGTCGTGACCACCAAATTTTCTGAGTAGAGGCTCCTNAACAAAAAGAACCGGATATTTTGCACAAATTCGTAACCAGAGATCATAATCCTCACAGGCTGGNAGACTCTCGTCAAAATAGCCCAGTTCCTGNAATAAATCNCTATGGATGACAACCGCCGAAGGAGAAATGACGCAAAGTGGTAGGCATTTTTCAAAAATATATCCCCCATATTTTTTATGTTTTACCTTAGGGTTGACTCTCCTCCCATCACGAATCCAAATCTCTTCACAATGGACTACTTTATAGCTGGGGTTATGTGAGATTTTGGCAATTTGTTTTTCTANCTTTTGGGGAAGCCANTCATCGTCAGAGTCGAGAAAAGCAATCCATTCGCTTTTCGCCGCTTTTATTCCTATATTTCTTGCAGCACTGACACCNTTATTTTCGCTTTTAATATAAGANACNGTGCGNTATTTCTCAGAAATTAAGCTTTCAGTGTTATCTGTTGAACCATCATCAACAACAATAATCTCAGAAGGCAAACGCGTTTGACTCAGGACTGAATCAATTGCTCGGCTGACGATCGAAGCCCTATTGAAAGTGGGAATGACCGTAGCGATAGTTGTTTGCAAAACAACTCCTTTGAAAATCAATATTTGGCGCTAAAAAAAATGGGAACATACGTTCCCATNTAAAAAAAGCTAACCCCTTATTTATACTTAGCAAGTTCTTTCCTGGCTATGACCCGACGATGGACTTCGTCTGGTCCATCGGCCAATCTTAGTGTTCGCTGACTTGTCCAAAGAGCAGCGAGCGGAAAATCTTGAGATACTCCAGCTGCGCCGTGCATTTGGATCGCTCTATCGATTACTCTTAAAGCCATATTGGGCACCGCTACTTTTATTTGAGATATAGCATCCCTCGCAGCTTTGTTTCCAATAGTATCCATCAGCCATGCCGCTTTTAAAGTTAGCAAACGGCACATTTCTATTTCGATACGACTGTCCGCGATGACATCATAATTACCACCAAGTTCTGCTAGTGGTTTTCCAAATGCTTCTCGACTAACGGCTCTCTGACACATTAGGTCTAAAGCCTTNTCTGCTGCCCCGATCGACCGCATGCAGTGATGAATTCTACCTGGCCCTANNCGCCCTTGCGAAATTTCAAACCCTCTACCCCGACCGAGAATTATATTGCTTTCAGGCACTCGNACATTATGAAACTTTATATGCATATGGCCATGCGGTGCATCATCCTTGCCGAACACGGTCATTGGCCTTACNACTTCAACTCCCTCGGTTTCCATCGGCACAAGTATTTGTGANTGCCTAGTNTGCTTGGGTGCATCCGGNTCAGTTACGACCATTACAATCATAATTTTGCATCGAGCGTCACCGGCGCCGGATATATAGAACTTTTCTCCACTTATAACCCATTCATCTCCATCAAGCACGGCCCGAGTAGAAATGTTAGTTGCGTCAGATGATGCTACTGACGGTTCAGTCATTGCAAAAGCNGATCTGATTTCCCCTGCCAGCAAAGGTTCAAGCCATTGCTTCTTGTGCTCTTCAGAGCCATATCTTTCTAACACTTCCATATTGCCTGTATCTGGCGCACTACAGTTAAAAGATTCGGACGCTAATCGACTACGACCCATAATTTCAGCCAAGTGTGCATATTCAAGATTAGAAATACCGGCTCCGCCTTGACTCTCTGGTAGAAAAAAATTCCATAATCCCTGTTTGCGAGCCTCTTCCTTTAAATTACCTAAAATCTCCTCTTGCCGTTNTGTATGAGACCATCGGTCACCAACACTAACTTCTGCATGATATTCCGATTCCACAGGCTCTACTTTATTGAAGACAAAGTCCTCGATCTTATCGCGNACTCCCAATAATTTTTCTGACAATCCAAGATCCATAAATACCTCTATTTAATTAAGCCGAATATTTTTATCCAGCGATTGTACCACCACCATCAATTACAATTGTTTGTCCNGTAGTAAAGCTACCCGCGTCTGATGCCAATAACACNGCCGTGCCAGCAATTTCATCTGGCTCACCTATTCGNCTCAANGGATATTTCGAAACTGTTGCTNCATAAATTTCAGGGTTCTCCCAAAGCGCTTTTGCAAAGTCTGTGCGAACCAGCCCAGGAGCGATACAGTTNACACGGACATTTTTAGGCCCCCATTCCACCGCTAAATTTCGAGCGATTTGCATATCAGCTGCNTTGGAAATCGCATAAGCACCCAGCGCGTCCGAACCTTTTAAACCTCCAATTGAGGAGACAATTATAACGGAACCACCANCATTTTGTGCCATTGANGGGATGACCAACTGACATAAGCGATGGACACTGCCGATGTTAGCATGCATCACCTTATCAAATGCGCTATCAGGAATGTCTTGAGACGATCCAAAGTAAGGATTTATCGCTGCGTTACAAACCAGAATGTCAATTCTGCCTAACTGATCCTCCGTCTTTTTAACTAGGTTTTCAAGTTGCTCTGCATAATTTATGTTGCAGCTAATTCCTATAGCTGTNCAACTTGAGCTGTTGATTTCTGCAGCGACTTCATCGCAAAGCTCTTGATTTCGNCTCGAAATCACCACCTTTGCGCCCTGCTCCGCCATCCGCTTAGCAATGGCCTTGCCAATACCTTTNGTAGAACCAGTCACTAAAGCGANCTTCCCTGTAAGATCAAACAGACTCATATNCATCCCCNCGAACTTTATTTTTTATTGATACCATTATGTTANCAGNTTTNNATTAATCCGTTTTAAANAATCAACAAACCCGCGCCTAATGTTAGGCCATCCANTCCCGGTTACCTTTCGAGACGCTAGTNCCGCCNTCTACTGGAATTACAGTTCCGTTTGTATATGCTCCTGCTCGAGATGCCAAGTAGATCATTATTCCCACGATTTCGGATTCTTGGCCGATGCGCCCCAAGGGACAATCACTCTCTATATCAGAGCGATAATGCTTCAGGACATAATCTGTCATTTTTGACTCAAAAAAACCNGGCGCTACCGCATTNACNGTGATTTTTCTACCTGCAAGTTCAACTGCCATAACCTTTGTTANGTGATGCANCGCGGCCTTACTTGCTGAGTATGCAAAGGTGGGGACCCTCTGTACGATGGGGACATGAATCCCATCCATTGAACCTATATTAATTATCCTTGCCGGATCACTCTCATCTCCTGATCTCTCCAAGAGNGGNACTGCATCTCGCATAAGAGAAAAAACAGCATTCAAATTNGTACTAATTACTTTTTCAAAACTATCGTCAGGGTAATCNTCCAGAGGAGCACCCCAGTTTGAGCCGGCNTTGTTTATTAAGACAGTCAAACTTCCTAAANTATTAGAAACAAAATTAAGNAGATTTTTTCGATTNGCAGCATCTGTTACATCAGCCGCATATGAAAAAATCTCACCATGGGAATCTAATTCTCTTCGAGCTTTATCAAGCTTTTGCTGACTTCGAGAGGTTATCACGACTCTTGCACCATTCCGGAGTAAGCCTTTAGCCATCATCAAGCCAAGGCCGCTTGACCCTCCCGTAACTAATGCAGTTTTTCCCTTAATCGAGAATAGACCATCGATCCCTAAATTTTCAACCAATCCAGTATCCTCTATAAATCAGCGATTTTAACCAGCTGCTTTCCGAAATTTTTCCCCTTGAGCATGCCCCGGAATAGAGAAGGTGCCTGCGAGAGACCCTCTCCTACGCACTCTTTGTACTTGAGAACTCCTTGTTTGACCCATTCACCCAGCTGCTTTGTCGCCTCCTCGTATCGATCCTGCCATTCATAAACAACAAAGAAGCGATGCTCTGGAACACTATCCAACGATTTCAATATATGAAATGGTGTCTCAGCTTTAGTAATGTCCTCATCATTGTAATTAGAAATATAGCCACAAATAGGAACCCTAGCACCAACATTGAGCATAGGTGCTACCGCTTTTGTTACCGCACCTCCCACATTTTCAAAATAAATATCTATTCCTTCTGGACATGCCTGTCTAAGTCTTTCATCAAACCCGGCAGCTTTGTAATCGATGCAATCATCAAATCCCAATTCATCCCGTACATAAGCACATTTAAGTTCCCCACCAGCTATACCAACTGCACGAAGCCCAGAAATTTTTGCTATTTGTCCAACTGCTGAGCCCACAGCTCCGGAGGCGGCGGCCACCACTAAAGTTTCTCCCACCTTGGGCTTTCCGACTTCGTTTAGACCAAAATAAGCCGTTCTGCCTGGCATTCCTACAACCCCGAGATGGGCAGATAATGTGCCATTAGTGAGATCTAACTTCATTAATCTTGGATCATTATCGTCGCAAACAATGTAAGATTGCCAACCCTTATGCACTGCAACATAATCTCCCGGATTGAAATGAGGAGAAGAAGATTTTACTACCACACCAGTGGACTCTCCTGTCATAACATCGCCAATTTGCAAAGGCTCAACATACGATTTAACGTCATTCATTCGGCCTCGCATGTAAGGGTCAAGTGACAACCAGCCAACTTTGATAAGTAACTGACCCTCACTCAATTCAGGTATATCTACCTCCTCCAAGCGAAAACACTCATCACTCGGCTCTCCCACGGGCCTCTTATTAAATACGATTCTTTGATTCTTCAAAATTACCCCCAGCTAACTTTCTTGAGTCAATATTTTAGCGCATTACCACTAGACCAACCAACAAACTAAATTACCGCATTTGAAAGTTAAAATATTATTGCTATGAGAATATTTTATTTTTTTGTGGCATATTAAAATTCTCAATCAATTTGAAAGCACTAACAAGAGATAAAAATTGAATTATTTGCGCTTTGAACTCACAAAAATACTTATGCTGATAGCCATAGCAGCTGCGGCTGGGTATTTCTTTGAAAATTTTTTATTGTTCTTTTTGTTGGCGCTCGCTATAAATTTTGCAATAAACCTCTATGAAATTAGTCGCCTAGAGTTTTGGTTAAGTAAGAAGAATACTAAAAATCCTCTTCCGACTGAGCAGCTGGGAAAATTCTGGGGCTCAATAGCAGAAAAGGCTTTTCAAGAGCCCAACGAGAGTGAAGACACCACAACCTCACCCATCAGTTTCCGGAACAAAACCAAAAACTCTTTGATAGTGAAAAAGAAGGTTTTTGCGCAAGCCGGAACAGGTACACTCATGATAAATGAACATGATGATGTGGTGTGGTGCAATAGTGAGATTGAAGCTCTTTTAGATTTTTCATACTCTGAATTAAGCAGCAAAAACATAAATAACATTATTAAGGACAAACGATTCTCTGATTATTTGGATAGTCAAAAATACAATCGTCCTTTACGCAGCAACGCTCCTAACTCTGATAATAAGGTCTTCGAATATCAAGCCATAGTTTTTTCCGAAGAAGACCGCCTGATAATCGTTCGAGATATTACTCAGCTTGATCGCCTTGAATCAATGCGAAAAGATTTTGTAGGAAATTTGTCTCACGAACTTCGTACACCAATTACAGTGATTCAAGGCTATTCGGAAGCCTTACTAGATAATTTAGATGATGTTGATGCAAAGTGGAAAAAACCTCTTAAACAGATGCACCAATCAGCTATACGTATGAAAAATCTAATTAAAGATTTACTTCTGCTCTCATCGTTAGAAACTGAAACTCCTACAGGGCAAAGAGACGACGTTCACCTGCACGCGTTATTGCATGAAATTACAGGAGATACACAGCAAGTTTTTACAAAGAAGAACCATAATTATTCAATTGACTGTGAACGTAACATCTACATTACTGGAGACAGAAGTGAACTCTATAGTGCCTTTTCTAACCTGCTATCGAACGCTGCAAAATACACCCCCAAGGGAGGTAAAATAGATATTCGAACTGCGTCTTCTCAAGCTTTCTTTGATATCGAAATAATCGATGATGGTATTGGCATTGATATACAGCATATTCCACGTCTCACCGAGCGCTTCTACAGAGTCAGCGAAAGTCGAACAACGGATACGGGAGGCACCGGCCTCGGCTTAGCGATAGTCAAACATGTCTTAGCTCGCCACAATGGTGAGCTGCAAATTCATAGCCACATAGGTTTGGGCTCTCGCTTCGTTTGCAGATTACCCAAATCTCGGGTTACTGAATCTGAAAAGTCCTTTAAACAAAATTTTAATGAAGCGCTTGAAGAGACAAATTTGCCGCAAAACAACACTGCTTTGTAAAATAATTTTAGGTTCCTTAGCCAGTCTGAGTAGGTTATTACAGAACTTTCAGATGACGAATTACGATTATCTGGAGCTAGAAAGGCGGGTTTTATCTCTTTAGAGATCTCTATAATTATTACATTTATATGACATTTTAAAGACAGCCAAATAACTGATAGTATTATGTAGTTACGGAGTAACTCTTCAAACCATTGTCAAAAGCAGTTCATAACTATACTAACCTCTGGTTTGCAGCCTTTTCTAGGCAACCCGAACCCGGTACACCAATAAGTTAGGAACACTTTAATCTAGTCAATATTGGACTTAGAGCCCAAAAAAATGAGTAAAGATCGTTTGCCAAAATTAGAACTGGTCAAAGATTTAGAGACAAATCCAGATCGTTCATATCAAAATACACAATCCCAACTGCAGTCCGAGGATATTGACCTCAATGACTCTCATTATTATGAAAATAGGGAGTTGTCTCATTTCAAGTTTAATCTCAGAGTTTTAAGTCAAGCAAAGAATCTAAACCATCCCCTGCTGGAACGGCTTAGGTTTTTATTAATATTCAGCTCCAATTTAGACGAATTTTTTGAGATAAGAATATCTGGCCTTAAAAAGCAATTAGAATCCGGCAGGCAAAGACCAGGACCAGACGGAAAGTTTCCAGAACAGGTCCTTAAAATAATTCATGAGCAAGTCCGAGAAGCTTTAGACGAGCAATATCGAATTCTTAACGAGGATTTACTACCGGATTTAGCCAGAGAGCATATCCATTTCTTGCAGAGACATGAATGGTCAAAAAATCTGCAAGCGTGGACGAAAAGCTATTTCACCGATGAAGTGCTCCCAGTAATTAGTCCGTTGGGCTTAGATCCTGCTCATCCGTTCCCACGTTTAGTAAACAAAAGTTTAAACTTTATCTTAACATTGGAGGGTAAGGATGCTTTCGGAAGAGAAAGTGGTCTAGCCATAGTTCCTGCTCCAAGAGCACTTCCAAGACTGATCAAGGTACCCCGCGACATAATGCCTGAAGGCGACAATTTTATTTTCTTATCCTCAATTATCCATGAGTATGTTGAGGAATTTTTCCCTGGTATGACAGTCAAAGGGTGTCATCAATTTCGCGTTACGCGAAATTCTGACTTAGAAATGTCTAAAGTAGAAGTAGAGGATGTCGCCAGCGCCCTTCGAGGAGAGCTTCACACCCGACGATTCGGGGCCGCTGCAAAACTTGAAGTTGACAAAGATTGTCCACCGAAACTTACAGAATTCTTACTTAATCGTTTCAATCTGTCTGATAGCGAACTATTTAAGTTGGATGGACCGGTAAACTTACAGAGACTCACCGCAGTATTCAATATGGTGGAAAGGCCTGATTTAAGATTCCCAAAGTTCACACCCGGTCTTCCTTCACTTTTAGAAGAGGATGAAGATATTTTCTCGTCGGTCGAGAAAGAGGATCAACTTCTACTCCATCCGTTTGAATCCTTTCTGCCGATAATTGACTGGGTGAAACAAGCTGCGAAAGATCCAACTGTATTATCGATCAAGCAAACTTTGTATCGGACCAACGAGTCGTCAGAATTAGTCGAAGCGCTTGCAGAAGCAGCACGCAATGGAAAAGAGGTGACTGTAGTAATTGAGTTAAGAGCTAGATTTGACGAGGAAGAAAATATCAATTTCGCGAGCGCGTTACAAGAAGCCGGCGCGGTTGTTGTTTACGGAGTAATGGGNTACAAGACACACGCAAAGATGCTNTTATTTGTGCGTCGTGTAGGTAATAAGATTAAGCGCTACGCCCATTTAGGTACCGGAAATTACCATCGAAAAAACTCACTACTGTACACAGATTACAGCTTACTTACGGCTGACAAAACAGTTTGTTCAGATGTGCATAAAGTTTTTCAACAGATAACAGGGATGGGCAAAAAAATTCATCCTAAAGCACTCATACACGCACCATTTAACCTACGTAGATCTATAATGAAAATGATCCAAGCTGAGAAAAAAGCCGCTGAAAGGGGCAAACCAGCTCGGATACTTGCAAAAATGAATGCTCTAACAGACCCTACTGTGATNAAAGCTTTATATGAGGCATCTCAAGTTGGCGTGACCGTAGACTTGATTGTAAGGGGAACTTGCTGCCTCAAACCGGGCTTAAAAGGCGTAAGTGAGAACATTCGAGTTATCTCAGTTGTTGGAAGATTTTTAGAACATTCNCGAGTTTACTTCTTTGAGAACAGTCCAAACCAGGTATTTTGTTCAAGCGCAGATTGGATGGAGCGAAATCTTTCTAACAGAATAGAAGTTTGCTTTCCCATAATTAAGAAAAAATGGGCTAATCGAATAGTCAATGAAATGGAACTCTATTTGTCGGACAAAGTCCAATCTTGGGCCTTAACAAGTGATGGCGCTTATAATCAAAAGGATCTTAAAAACGAAGAATCGCTCGGTGTACAAAGCATTCTTCAAAAATCGCTGGGTCGCCTATAGTGGTTTTAATGCTTTGCAAAACTTACTTCTGGCAGGTTACCCGACTCAAGGATCTTAACTGTTTTTTTATTCTTTACAAGAAAATCTAACATTCCTTCTCTCANAGCNGTTGCACTAAAGTTCAATTCAGTTACGCCAAAGGCTTGCATCAAACCCTTTGCTATACACCAACCGGGTAATAAAAGTTCTCTTCTTCGCTCCTTTAGGCCCGGAAGCTCTTCACCGGTAGTAACAAATTCAGCCATCTTTTCTTTCAACTGGTTCAGTGCCTCCAAACTAATCTGTCTCCTTCCAAAGCCATGCTCCTCACAAATACTAGCGAGCATTTTCATCGTGCCAGANGACGCATAAGCCTGATCCCAATTTGCCCTACTGACGCCAGCGGCAATTCCATTAAATAATTNAGTCGCTTCCTTTGCACCTTTCTCCATTTGCGATAACAAATGACCTTGGCTAAAGCTNGCGGTCTGAAAGAATTTATCTCTCCAAGNTACGCTGCCTACAGCCAAGCTTTCGGTCAAGATTCTTTCATGCTTATTGCCTACCACCACCTCCGTGCTTCCACCCCCCACGTCAATAACCAATCTGTGAGAATCAGACGCGGGTAAAGCGGAAACCACACCTGCATACACNAGGATAGCTTCTTGAACACCTGTGATCACAGCGATGTCGATACCGATTTTTTGTGCNGCTTTAATAAACTCAGCAGCATTGTTGGCCTGACGAAAGGTGTTTGTACCAAGAGCCCAGTAATTTTCTATTGGGTATTGGCGCATAAGTAATTTAAAACGGTGCAGACACGCCATGCCTCTCTGATAAGCTTGTTGAGAGATATTACCTGTACTGGCGACATTTTCTCCAAGTTGCACTTTCTCGCTGAGCCGCTCAACGATAGTAACTTTGCCTTTCGTCAACTCGCCGATAAGGATATGGAAACTATTAGAACCTAAATCTATACACGCGTGCATCTAAGACNCACCACCTCTCGCGAGAGTCTTATTGAAACACGATAGAGTGNGTTTTGAAACGCCTATTGCAGTNTCTCAAGAATCTGAAGAAGAATCTAAAAAGCCGAGCCTCAAAGATTTTACATCATCGATTGCTGATAGTTTTCAAGACCNACCTTATCAATCAGTGATAATTGAGTTTCAAGCCAATCAACATGCTCCTCTTCACTATCAAGAATTGAAGACAACAGATTACGGCTGGTGAAATCACCCACCGATTCACAGTGCGCTATCCCTTCTTTTAAGTCAGGACAAGCGATGTGCTCAAGCCCTAAGTCGCACTCCAGGATTTCTCGAGTGTTTTCGCCAATTGATAATTTACCAAGATCTTGCATGTTAGGGAGTCCCTCGAGGAACAAAATACGCTGAGTGAGTTGATCTGCGTGTTTCATTTCATCGATCGATTCTTCGTATTCCTTTTCCGCTAGCTTAGATAACCCCCAATCACCGAGTATGCGAGAGTGAAGAAAATATTGGTTGATTGCAACTAGCTCGTTACCAAGAGCCTTGTTCAAAAACTGTATTACTTTAGCATCACCTTTCATGAAAAACTCCGAATTAGAAAACTTTTGTATTTTCCTATCTGAGCTATCCTCTGTCAATTAAAATATAATGTAACCTATTGATTTTTATAAAATTAATAATGATAAGCAATCTTATTTAGATTTAGAAATAGACTGACCACCGCCATTCTCCATGAACGAATGCCGGCCATCTCATAAATTTGGTTGGGAATCTTTATGCTGCGCTAGAAAAGCTGCTTGCGTGTCTGATCTCTTCGATAAGGTCATTAGCTCGTTCAAAACATTTACCGCATTGACTTGCCACGCCAGTCTTCTCTTGCACTTGCTCAAAGTCGACGCATCCGTCTCCGCAAAGTTCGCGAATCTCAGCATCAGTGACTTGTCTACAAATACAAACGTACATAATTACCTCTAAAGAGAGCTTATACCTTAAATGCAAATGCGAACGATTGTCAACTAGATTTAGATCTGATACGGTGATTCCTCACCTCGATATGTTACACTACTTTAACTTATTGAATTTCATTATATAATTCAGGCTTATGGACAGAACCACCCTTTCAACCCTCGGCCGCGGTGATCACGGCTTAGTGGCAGAAATAACCTCCGAACATGCTGAACTTAAAAGTAGGCTCTATGCCCTCGGTATAATTCCGGGATCAAAGATAGAAATTCTGCGCTTTGCTCCTCTCGGCGATCCGATGCAAGTTAAAGTCGGCAATAGTTTGATAAGTATCCGAAAATCAGAAGCTGAAGTAATTGAAGTGGAGCTGAACTAGTCCAATGTATAAAATTGCGCTCGTAGGAAACCCAAACTGCGGCAAAACAACTATATTTAACCTTTTAACCGGAGCTAATCAAAAGGTTGGAAACTGGCCAGGGGTAACAGTCGAAAAAAAATTTGGTTTCTTCGACCTTGATGGTAACAGTGCAGAACTCGTAGACCTTCCTGGAATCTATTCTCTGGAACAAGAATATCGTGGTGTGGACGAGAATATTGCCTTTGATTATCTCAGTGAAGGCAATATAGACCTAATTGTGAATGTTATCGACGCGACTAACTTAGAGCGCGGACTAGTCTTGACTCAACAATTGGTGGAAAAGCAGACCCCTATCTTGCTGGCACTTAATATGATGGATGTAGCCGAGCAGCAAGGCATTTCAATATCCCCTGAAAATTTATCCAACAAATTAAATGCGAAGTTAGTAACGCTCACAGCATCAAAAAGTGAGGGAATTAATAAGCTTCTGTCCGAAATTCAAGAAATTTACCTAGAACCAAAATTACAAACCAAAGAGACAATTTTGGTAAATGATGGGGAGCCGTCGCAAGACAAAATTTTAAGAAGATACCACTTTTCTCGAAAACTTATAGACGGGGTAGTCGAAGTTGGTCCTGCTAAGCATAGCCTATCTGAACAGATAGACTCGATCGTGCTCAACCGTTGGCTGGGTGTGCCGTTCTTTCTTATGATGATCTATCTCATGTTCACATTTGCGGTCAATGTTGGAGCTGTGTTTATTGATTTCTTTGATATCATTTCCGCGGCTTTTCTTGTAGACGGCGTTTCATGGCTTCTTCACCAAGTCGATGTTCCCGAAATCTTGATTACTTTAGCGGCCCAAGGTGTTGGTGGTGGTATTACACTGGTCGCAACGTTTATTCCGGTCATTGGATTCCTTTATCTAGCCCTGTCGGTTCTCGAAGATTCAGGTTATATGTCACGCGCCGCCTTCGTGATTGATCGTTTAATGGGTAATATCGGATTACCTGGAAACGCATTCGTTCCATTGATTGTTGGATTTGGTTGCAATGTGCCAGCTGTCATGGCCTCGCGGACTATGGGAAGAGACAGCGACAGATTGATGACTATATCCATGGCACCGTTCATGAGCTGCGGAGCACGTCTTACTGTGTATGCTTTATTTGCGGCAGCTTTCTTCCCTGAAAACGGACAAAATATTGTTTTTGGACTTTACCTCTTTGGTATAGCTCTAGCTATTTTCACAGGCTGGACGTTCAGAAAACAGCTCTTCACAGACGAAATTACTCCCTCTTTCCAAGAAATGCCGGCCTACCACGTTCCTGTTCTAAGAAATATTTTGTTTACAACGTGGTTCAGACTCAAAGGTTTCATATTCAGAGCCGGCAAGACGATAGTAGTCGTGGTAATTGCTTTAAGCTTTTTAAACTCAATCGGTAGCGATGGAAGTTTTGGAAATGAAGATTCGGAAAACTCAGTATTAAGCGTCGTGGGTAAAAAGATTACCCCAATATTTGCGCCACTCGGTATTAAAGAAGACAATTGGCCAGCCACAGTAGGTCTTTTTACTGGCATGTTTGCAAAAGAGGCAATAGTAGGAACGCTAGATGCACTTTACACCGAACCAAGTTCTGGAGACTCACTAGAACCACCAGAATTCATTCCTGTCATCAAAGAAGCTATATCTTCTATCGGAGCAGAACTAGCTGCATTGGGAGGCGCTCTGACAGATCCTTTGGGAATTTCTATCGGCGATGTATCAGACATTGATGCTGTTGCAGAAGAGCAACAGGTAAACAGCAGTACACTGACTAATATGGCGTCCCTCTTCGGAAGTCCATTCTCTGCATTTTGCTATCTCGTCTTCGTTCTTCTTTATGCGCCATGTGTCGCAGTACTCGGCGCCGTAAATAAAGAAGCCGGATGGCACTGGACCTTGCTTGTTTTTAGTTGGTGTACAAGTCTGGCGTATATATCAGCAACCGCAATTTATCAGCTAGGCACTTTTTTCTCACATCCCGTGTCTTCTTCTTTTTGGATCACTGGGATGGCATTTGCGTTAGCATTATTTATTCTAGGGCTAAAGAGATTATCAAGGACATTAACCCCTTCTAATATCATTGATGCTGTACAGATCTAATCGGGAGTTGTAATTGCCGGTTAAAGATACAAATTTGAAAGAATTTTCTTTTTCAGCGGTTTTTTTGATTAGCTTCATTTTACTGCTGTTGCTAAAAATAATGCTTGCCTCAATTCTTGATCTCTACAGCGATGAGATTTTTTACTGGCAAGCGTCAACAATACCTGCAATAGCGTACAGCGATTTGCCTTTCATAACAGCTTTTTTAGTTGGGATTGGTTCCTCTCTGGATTCTCATAATCCCCTCGCCGTGAGAGCCGTCTTCATCCTAATGGGCGCATCCATTCCATTTCTTGTTTATTGGTTGGCATTGCCAATTACCAACAAAAAAGACGCCTTACAATCAGCTTTTCTGACACTTTGCGTACCCTTGCTTGGATTTCTTGGTTTATTGGCAGTTCCCGATGCGCCCTTGATATTTTTTGGAATTTTATCAATGGGTTTTTTTGAACGGGCCCTTAGGACCAATCTGACTAAGTTCTGGATAGCTACGGGAGTTTTTGTTGCGCTTGGATTGAGTACTCATTATCGGTTTTTGCTATATCCTGCTTCTGCAATCTTGTTCCTCGTTGCTTTCGGCCCTGCCAAAAAACATTGGAAAAATCCGCGACTGTGGCTTTGCATAACCACAGCTAGTGTCGGTTTAATGCCCATACTCTGGTTTAATTTTTCTAATAGCTTTGAAAGTGCGGCATTTTATTTCGTGGACCGACATCCTTGGGAGTTTGACAGTACCGGACTTTTGCATATATTCGAGCAAGCTCTAGTAAGTTCTCCGCCAATGTATCTCCTATTTCTTACCACCATCTACTTAATGATAGGAAAGGTAAGAACACACTCTTTACCTGCAGCATTATTGTTGAGTTTTTCTGTAACGAATCTAATTATCTACGCAGTGCTAGCGCCTTGGTCAGACTCCAATAGCACCACTTTGCATTGGCCACTATCAGGCTATGTGCCTCTACTCGTCTTTTTGCCTGAAAGTTTACGCTTAATTTACAATTGGTTTTCCAATGCCATACAAAAAAGAGCAGCTAGACTCTTAGTAGCTTTAATTCCAGCGATAGGTCTTTGTGGGACATTTGGTATTTTATTAGGTATTGGTTCACAAGCGTTTCAAACCCCACTTCAAAAGATTTTTGGTGAAGAGATTTTGTCAACCAAAATGGCTGGATGGAAGCAATTTACAGAGCATACTAAACAATTGATTGTCGATAAAAATCTTAATAATTTCCCCACAATAGTTACCGATAACTACTATACTGCGGCGCAGCTCGAGTATGCCGGAGTAGAGGGTAATATTTATACACTTGACAAATCTAAGGCTCTACAAGACGGTAGATTACGCCAGTACCAAATTTGGGATAAACACCAAAACGGTTTAATTCAACACGTTCAAAAACCTGCCCTCTTTATAACAGAGGACAGCGTTCTTTCTATACCAGAGAAACATAAAGTTATCGAAGAAATGTGTCTGTATAGCGACGAATTAGTTTTTGTTAGCGAGCTCGCTCTTTTTGGCAGAGCCAAGACCTTTAGCTACTACTCAACAACTAATCTCTTGGACCCAGAGAAAAAAATGACAAACAGTGCGCCTTGCCCCGTCCCCCCAAGAGCTTGGATTGATACTCCTCAGGCAGATGCAATTTTGTCAGGAAAAGTTACTATCGCTGGTTGGGCTTACAACGAGCANATGGGAATCGAGTCANTAGATATACTNCTAGACGGNCAAGTCGTAGCTAAAGCTAATTATGGTCTTTCAAGAAGCGACGTCGCCGCGTCAATGAATGTCCAAACCGACCCGAATACGCCGAACTTAGGTTTTGAGGCAGAAGTAGATACTACCTATATAGAAAATGGTAATTACTGGCTAGAGCTGATGCTAATTAACAGTCAGGGCAATTCTCTGCCGTATGGAAAAAGATCACTTAAGATAGACAATCCCTGATTTATAATGGACGTAGAACCTCGACTGCAATACCCCACTCATCATTGTCTTTAAAACGCCACTGACGCAAATACCCAGCACTGAAACTCGTTCCATCTGGTGAATTATCTGCTTGCATAACACCATAGGTGTAACCCATTTCTTTAGAGGTAGATAAAAATCCTCCCATATGGATGAGATTTATTGTAGAAGTACTTGCTACACTATCTAAGTAAGCACCATATGCAGCGCTAGCTTCGACACCAATCCCAGGGGCCATGCCCGGCAAATATACACGAGTGCTTTCTAGGCCATAGCGAAGAAGCGCGCGCTCACCTCCTCTAAAATTAATTGATAAACCAAATAAATCATCTGCATCAATTAAACTTTGCATATCATTGTTCAGGAGCGAGCTACTGCTGGACCCTGCTGTTTCATCCAAGACAGGCTGAGTATCTTCAAAGTTTGGTTCTACATCCAAACTAAGAAATCCGGGTATAGTAGCTACAATGTCCGCCATTAATTCCCATGCACCATCATTTCTTTGCCAAATTGACACCAAATGCCCGTACGCATATTCATCCGACTCAGTAGTTCTATTAATAAACTCAGAGGGTCCCACGGTCAGGCCAAGGTCACCATCTCTGGAAACATCAATGTAATGAGCCTCCCATGTCATCTCATCAAAGGAAGTAGCATCAGAAAGATACTCTTCTAAAGCATCAACTGGGCCCCTTTGGTCGCGAAAGACAATAGAGTCTTGCCCCAAGAACTCTCTAAAAGCCTCAGTTCTTCCGATTTCACCAGTTCTGTCAGCGTAAACCTGATCGGCTGAACTGAGCTCTANCCAGTATTGATACTGGGAAATTTCTTGAGCATTTGCACAAAAACCAATCGCACAGGTTAAACTTGCGTATATCTCAGCCATCTTCCTCATACAATATGCCTCTATCTTTAGACCTTAATTTCAACAAATAACCAAAATTAGTTTTAGGATTAAAGTATCTTCAGATTCTTGCCATAGTTNCGAAAANTCACATATTAACATGAGCTTCGGAAGATCAAAGCGGATCTCACCAAGTATCCTCTAAAGACAAAACTAAAATCTCGGTTGTATACACAATTCGACTCCGTATAATCGTGTACAAAAAATTAAAGTAGAATTAAAGATGAGTGGGGTTTGGGAAGAACTGAATAGTGAGGCAGAGAATGTTGGTCGAGAGGAAAAGCTTCTTCTTGATTATCTCTCTGAGTGTATTTTAACGCATGATTCGTTCGAATCNGCGCTCAGCTTTATCTTGGCTAATAAGGTTTCCGATGATGTCATGTCAGCAGATACGCTTAGAGCGCTATTCTTAGATATCTTAAAAGCGTCACCATCAATTGTT
Organism: Gammaproteobacteria bacterium; assembly: GCA_002727755.1. Classification (GTDB taxonomy): domain Bacteria; phylum Pseudomonadota; class Gammaproteobacteria; order Pseudomonadales; family Pseudohongiellaceae; genus UBA9145. The sequence continues at coordinate 55,983 of PBXX01000052.1, forward strand.
GACTGCGCAATTGAAGACATAAAAGCAGTCTATGATAGAGATCCGGCAGTATGCAGCTTTTTATCTGTAATTCTATATTTAAAAGGATACCAAGCTATTCAAGTCCATCGTTTAGCAAATTTTTTGTGGAATGATCATCGCAAGGAATTAGCTCTGTTTATCCAGAGCCGAAATACCGAGGTATTTTCAGTTGATATCCATCCTGCTTGCGAAATCGGGAGCGGAATTATGTTCGATCATGCAACTGGCATTGTCATTGGTGAAACGACAGTTATTGAAGATAATGTGTCCATCCTCCAACAAGTCACTCTTGGTGGCACCGGCAATGAGCAAGGCGACCGCCATCCTAAGATTCGATCCGGTGTACTAATTTCGGCCGGAGCCAAAGTCCTGGGTAATATTGAAATTGGGGAAGGTGCAAAAATTGGCGCAGGTAGCGTGGTTTTAAATAGCGTTCCGCCACATACCACTGTCGTAGGAGTCCCCGCTCGAGTTGTTGGAACCCCTGCATCCAACTCCCCCGCTGAAACAATGCAACAAAATGTTCTTGAAGATGAACAGTGATCCGCTTAAAAATTTAAAAGCATTTGACCATCTAACTAAAATTATGCCGACAGCAGTATTTTTCGTGTAAAGAGAAAGTCACGCGGCAAATTGTATTAATACACCAGCAGCTATTGTTGATCCAATAACGCCTGCTACGTTCGGCCCCATTGCATGCATTATCAAAAAGTTATCCGGGTCCGATTCTATACCAACTTTGTTAGCAACCCGCGCTGCCATAGGCACTGCAGAGACCCCCGCTGCGCCAATCAAAGGATTGATTTTATTTTTGGAAAACAGATTCATAAGTTTTGCCATCAGCACCCCAGTCATCGTGCCTATTCCAAATGCAACGATTCCCAAACCCAATATACCGAGAGTCTCGCCAACTAAAAATTCTTCCGCGACTAACTTGGAACCCACCGATAAACCCAGGAATATGGTCGCAGTGTTGATTAAGGCATTCTGTGCTGTATCTGATAGGCGAGCGACTACCCGACATTCTTTCATCAAGTTACCAAAACAGAACATTCCAAGTAAGGGTGCAGCACCAGGAACTATCAATGCCACAAGCAATAACAACACGAGAGGAAAAAGCACCTTCTCAGTTTGAGATACTTCCCGGATGGATCGCATGCGAATCTTTCTTTCACGCCGAGAGGTCAGAGCTCGCATAATTGGTGGTTGAATTAAAGGCACTAGGGCCATATAGGAATAAGCAGCCACGGCAATTGCACCAAGCAATTCAGGCGCCAAAACACTAGAAACATAAATTGCTGTTGGACCATCCGCACCCCCTATGATGCCTATTGCGGCGGCTTGCGCAAGGCTAAAATCGAACATCCCTATTTCATTCATAGCAATAGCGCCAAGTAGCGTCGAAAAAATTCCAAATTGTGCAGCGGCACCCAATAACATTGTCTTAGGATTTGCTAGAAGAGGGCCAAAGTCAGTCATAGCCCCAATTCCCATAAATACCAAAAGTGGGAAAATACCAGTGTCCAAACCCATGGCTGAAAATTGCGCAAGCACACCATTACCGACCGCTATATCAACTCCGGGTATGTTGGACAAGATACCGCCGAATCCAATCGGAATAAGAAGTAATGGCTCAAACTGTTTAATGATTGCGAGGTATAGAAGAAGCAACCCTATTAGAATCATTATTAACTGATCTAAGGTAAGCAGATATAATCCAGTACTTTGCCAAAAAGTCCAGAGCTGATTCATTAAATTACCCGCTTAACTTAGAGTTAACAAAACGTCCCCAACTTTTACCGCGTCTCCAGCTTGCACACTGATTTCAGAAACAGTTCCCGAGACACTAGCTCTGATATCGGTTTCCATTTTCATTGCTTCCAGAACCAGCACAGTATCACCTTCGTTGATTATTTGGCCAACGCTCACGTTTATAGTAAATACGTTCCCAGCGAGTGGAGCAACCACCTCAGAAGTTGCTCCAGAGGTAGATTTTGGTTGAATAGTTTCGTCATTCTTCACTGGGACGTTAGGCTCTGATATTACACCACCTTCAGTCACCCTAACTACGTATGCCTGCTTCCCAACTTCTACCGTAAAAACACCCGGTTGCGATGATGACGTTTCGGGAATGTTAGCAGGGTTATTATTTTCAGTCGGAAGCGGTTCGAAAGCAGCCGGATTATTTCTATTCTTTATGAATTTCCAACCAACTTGAGGAAACAATGCATAGGTCAAGGTATCCTCAATTTCGTTTTTAAGAGTGACACCCTCCTTTTTCGCGATTGCTAGCAAATCACTTCTTTGCGTTTCAAATTCTGGTGACAAAAGATCGGCAGGGCGACACTCAATGGGCTCTGAATTACCCAGAACTTTTTTCTGGAGCTCTGAATCCATCGGAGCTGGAGTCGCTCCATATTCTCCTTTTAAAACACCCTCTGTTTCCCGAGTAATACTTTTATAGCGTTCACCAGTTAGGATATTTAATACAGCTTGGGTACCAACAATTTGAGACGTAGGGGTAACTAATGGAATAAATCCTAGATCTTTTCTAACCCTTGGTATTTCCGCCAACACTTCATCAAGTCGATCGCTAGCGTTTTGTTCTCGCAGTTGGTTTTCCAAATTGGTCAACATACCTCCTGGGACCTGAGCTACCAATATCCGAGAGTCGACACCCTTGAGTTTACCTTCAAATTTTGCATACTTCTCTCGTACTTTTCTGAAATAACTTGCGATCTCTTCCAGTAATTTTATGTCTAACCCGGTACTTCTATCGGTATCATCTAAGATAGAAACAAAGGTCTCAGTTGCAGAATGGCCATAAGTCATGCTCATCGATGAAATCGCGGTGTCTACATTATCTATACCAGCTTCAATTGCTTTTAAATAGGTAGCAGTAGACAATCCCGTAGTTGCATGGCATTGCATGTGAATGGGAAGTTCAACCGTCTCTTTCAATTTTGAAATTAACTCAAAGGCCACATACGGTTTTAACAATCCAGCCATGTCTTTTATACAGAGTGANTCAGCACCCATTTCCTCTATTCTCTTTGCCATATCTAACCAACTGTCAATCGTGTAGACAGGGCTTATTGTATAAGACATGGTCCCTTGAGCATGTTTNCCGACCTTTTGAACGGCACAGATGGCTGTTTCCAAATTTCGCATATCGTTCATTGCATCAAAAATCCGAAAAACATCCACCCCGCTTTCAGCTGCTCTCTCAACAAATTTAATTACCAGATCATCTGCGTAGTGGCGATAACCAAGAATATTTTGACCCCGAAAAAGCATTTGCTGGGGAGTTTTAGGCATGGCTTGTTTAAATCTGCGAATTCGTTCCCAAGGGTCCTCCCCAAGGTATCTTATGCAAGCGTCAAAGGTAGCTCCACCCCATGATTCGATAGACCAAAAACCGACTTCATCAAGTTTTCCGGCAATTGGCAACATATCTTCTGTTCGCATGCGAGTAGCTAGCAGAGACTGGTGCGCATCTCGTAAAATTACATCTGTGAGGCCCAACGGATTTTTATTTGTGCTCATAATCTTCTTCGATCCAATTTAATTTTGGATATTAAGGCAAGCATTTAAGATTGCTTTTTTGACAAATAATATGTAACCGCCGCAGCGATGACAGCTATTGGTGGACTACTGTCCGGTAATGAATCTTCATCTACAAGAACTGATTCCTCTTCCGAATCTATTTGGGACACCAAAAATGACATCAATCGAGTAGCAAGAATCAACAACGTTAAGAACGAAAAAACGGTCACCATTCCAAACAGAGCCAATCCAACGCCTTGATTCAATAAATTTTCCACAAGATAATCCTATTTTATCCATTTCATTNCTTAACAATCAGCGCTAAATTTTGTGTTCAAAATNAGATTTGCGCTCAGTTAATAAACTCGCTAAACCTATTCCTTTAATCTTGAGAATATTTGATATTCAAGCAAAATTTCAGATTTTTGAGGTAGGCCTCCTACTATTTTCGGCCGAAATGAAAGGTCCTGAACACGAGTTTCAAATTTTTCTATTTGCGCCAAGTTTCGATTATCTAAATCAAGAATTTCAACGCCAAATGNCTTTCCGAAAANNGGCTCNTGTAAATCTGTTTCTTCNGCGAATTCCGCATTAACCTGNGGTAAATTAAATTCAAGTAGTGCGCGGTCAGACAAAATATCGTCTGACATTGAAAACTCAGAGGACTGACCTAGACTTGGAAAACCAGCCCCAGACTCACGAAAAACCATCTTATAGGGACCACCGAAATTTTTCCCCTGCTCTATTGACCCCATGACAGTGTCCGTATTGACCACTTCACTCATGGAAGAATAAAAGTCGCTTAAAGGTATCACTCTTGGAGTTCTGAACATCCTTTCTGCTTGTCTAGCTGAAATTTTTTCTAATTCTTTATAAGAATTTTCGTATGATGCTAACGCCTCCGCGTGCTGATTAAATAAGACTTGCCAATCTGCTGTATAAACAGAAACCATTGCAAGTGACTCTGCATTTGATATTTCGGCATTAGAGTAAATAGCAGCAAGTTGGTTGAGAAGTCTTCTCCCCATGTAGTAAAAATACTTGCGAGTCTCTGACCGAGAGCGCACTAGATTAGACCCAGGATATATCTCGCGAAGTTGGTAACCCAAAGAGCCACCGTTTTTCACAGCGACTTGCTGCAAGTGGTATTGCTTAAGCAGATTATAGATGATCGGAACAAGCCTCTTATCGCTGCTGCCGTATACTTTTTCCGCCACGGCCAATGCAGCCCAATTTAAGGTCATAGCTCGTCGAAAGTGGTAGCTCTGGTGGATTATAAAATCCTCGTTAACGCCTCTTATATGCATATCTGACAAGTGCAAAAGATCAGAAATTAAGTT
>PBXX01000053.1 GCA_002727755.1 Gammaproteobacteria bacterium
ACTTTACATGCGCCGATCGGGATTGAGATTGCTAGTAAAACACCGGCAGAAATAGCCATTTCAATCATGGCTGAGATTACCGCTGTAAGGCACGGTCTAAAATCAATTTGACTAAGTTTTTTATACCTACATTACGTTAGTTAATTCACCTACAAAAATTATAATGCATTAGAGAGGAAATGCAGCGAGGTCGCTAATATTTTTATTAGAGTGAGCCTGGATCTGAGTAGAGTGGCCATGGATTAACTTTTTCAAGNTCAGATGCNAATTGTAAGAGCTGTGAATCGNTACCCCATGCACCNGTTAACATCACTCCGACNGGTAAGCCGTCATTGGTTCGTATCNTAGGAACGGACATACTTGGCTGACCGGTACCATTGTANATCGACGTAAAACCACTGTAAGTTCGAAACCGCTCTGTGTAATTNNTCATATCACCACTATTCATATCNAGCCATCCTAGTTCNGCAGGANTTTTGGCTAATACNGGAGATAGGATTAAGTCAAAAGATTTGTGAAATTCATTGAGTTGCAGTTGCGCAGTAAAGATGTCNTCTTTAGCAGACACGAGTTCCTGAGCAGTAAGCTTGCTCCCAAGTGTGGCAATTAGCCGCGTCGAATTTTCAATTAGTTCAGTTTCAAAGTTTAAATCCAACTCTTCTAACCGAGCATTAACTCGCCTGGATATAAAAGTATTGATAAGTTTGGACATGGCAGAACTTACGGGACCATAGTTAACAGGAGATCCAATTTCTTCTACGCGATGACCTAGTAGCTCACAATTTTTGGCACAAAGTTGCACCGCTTCTAAGCACTCAGAATCTACTGTAAGATCGAAGGGGTGTTTTGATTGTATTCCTATTTTAAGTTGGGTAGGTTTAGAATGAAGTTGCTCTAGGAAAGGACCTCTATTGTTTGGAAGCGGAAATAAATGAGGTGCTTTCAGAGTAATTAAATCAAGTAACGCGGCACTATCTTTTACAGTTTGACTGACCACGTGACCGACGCTCATGCCCGCCCAGCTGCCAGTCAAATCATTTTCAATGCAAGTTAATCCTCTGCTTGGTTTTAGCCCAAATAAGCCGCAACATGATGCAGGTATACGGATAGATCCGCCACCGTCGGTTGCATGAGCAACCGGTGAAATTCCGGAGGCGACTGCTGCTGCCGCACCGCCGCTTGAACCACCAGTAGAGAAATTAAGATTCCATGGATTCCTCGTTATTCCATTTGCGACCGGCTCAGTTGTGAGTGTTAAACCAAACTCTGGTGTGTTGGTCAGGCCAAAGATGTTAAGTCCTGCTTTCTGGTACTGCTCAACAATTTTCGAAGACTTGGTTGCTCTATAATTTTGAAATAATCGGCTTCCAAAAGTCGCTGTCAGGCCTTTTACTGTGCTTAAATCTTTGATCAAAAAAGGTAAGCCAGCAAGAGGACTGGTTTGCAAAAGATCAGGTTTTCGATCGAAACGCTTCGCTTGTTCTAGTGCTTTTTCATAATTTTCTGTAATGATGGCGTTAATGTTCGGATTAACGGTCTCGGCACGGTTTATCGCACAGAGTGTCAGCTCTTCCGCAGTGAATTCCTTATCCCGTAAATTCTTACAAAGAGAAAGGGCATCACGCCCAAGATAATCATCGGAACTTAGCATTTTTAGGACATCTCATTAAGTCGTGAATCCTGTCAATTTTTATTTGAACAAGATGTATTAAAAATACCACTAGTTCAATTAAACCTCTTCTCTGTATACCAACCTACAGCCATTGAATTATCGTTAACTTTCTCAGCAACGTCTAAAATCAGCGCAAACAACGCCATCCTGATCAGCACCCCGTTGTCCGTTTGCCTAAATATTGCAAGATTGGGGTGCTGGTTTAAATCATGATCAAGCTCATTCGCCTCCTCTCTTGAGTCTCTTGGTAACGGATGCATGATAACCGTATTTGGTTGACAATTTCTTGTATAGATCGCCTGATTTAATCTAAAGCGGCCTCGATAAATACTAGCTTCTAGCTTTGTGCTGAAACGTTCCTCTTGTATACGCGTTAAATAAATTGTGTCATTGTCGTTCAGTCCAGACTCCATGTCGTCAGTTTCCGTGACGGTGTGCCCTGCTTTTGTAAGACTGTCGACTATTTCTCTAGGCATCTTTAATTCTTCTGGAGAGATCAATGTAAATTTAATGCTTTTGTAGAGGTGAAGTAATTGAGATAGGGAGTGCACAGTTCTTCCATGCTTTAAATCTCCAACCATGGCGATGCTCATACCATCTATTTGAAGCGACTTTGAATCGAGCTCCTTCTTTATCGTATAAAGATCCAAGAGAGCTTGGGAAGGATGTTCGTTAGCACCATCTCCACCATTAATCACAGGAACGCGACTCGCTTTTGAAAATTCCTCTACAGAGCCCGCTTGCGGGTGTCGCATAACAATGACATCGCTATAACCAGATAGCACTCGAGCTGTGTCGTACAAGGATTCTCCTTTGACTATTGAAGATGTTTCAATATCGGTGGTTTCTCGAACATGACCGCCCAGCAGATTGAAGGCGCATCCAAAACTGACCCTCGTGCGAGTGCTTGGCTCAAAAAACATATTGCCGAGAATTGCNCCCTCTAAAACTTTTGTAATTAGCTCACGGTGTGCGAAAGGCCCCATAGAATCTGCAACTTCGAAAACTTTTTCGACATCTTCACGTTCGAACTGTTTAACACTAATTATATGTGNGCCGCGAAAATCCATAATAGAATCGTTTCTTATTGCAAGTCCGCTTAATTGCGGAATTTCTATAAATATATCAAGATACGAATATGGTACTACATCTCGGGCTGTGATTGCAGGTAAGATCTAAGTCTACATTTTCAAGACATCTGTCCCATAGGTAATTTCCCTATATGAGCTCTTCAAGTATTTACTGGTATGATTTCGAGACTTTTGGAGCAAACCCGCAAAAAGATCGAGTATGCCAATTTGCAGGAGTTCGGACAGATGAAAACCTAAATATCATTGGCGATCCCNTGGTAATTTTTTGTAANCCGTCNGATGATTTTCTTCCAAATCCATTTGCGTGTTTGATAACAGGAATTACACCTCAGACAGCATTGGCCAAAGGCATTNATGAGNTTGAGTTCACTCNAAAAATTAATGAAGAATTTTCTACCCCAAATACTTGCGTTGTTGGTTACAACAATATCAAGTTTGATGACGAGTTTATGCGTCGCTTGTTGTATCGCAATCTATTTGATCCCTATGANCGNGAATATAAAAATCAAAATTCACGCTGGGATATTATTGATATGGTGCGTTTATGCGGGGCTGTTCGCCCTGAGGGTATAGAATGGCCTCGGACCAAAACNGGNNGNAAATCTTTTAAACTTGATCAGTTAACTGTGAAAAATGGCATNGAGCATGGTGATGCGCATGATGCTTTAGCTGATGTGCTTGCTACNATNGAGATCGCTAAGCTGATAAAGACAAGGCANCCTAAACTATTTGAATATGTATTCAATCTGCGTGAAAAAAATAAAGTACGTGCTATTGCTTCAAAAGCAGATAAACCAATTCTACATATTGCAACCAGGTATTCTTCCCAAAAAGGTTATATGGGACTTGTTCTGCCAATATGTGAGCATCCAACAATAAGAAATAGATTTATAGTTTACAATCTCGGTCACGATCCTAATAATTGGATCGGGCTTGAGGCTGAAGAGATTGAACATAGAATTCAAACTCATGGCACTAGTCCATTTGGATTAATTTCTGCCTCTAGCTGCCCGATTTTAGTCACTCCCAAAATTTTGACTGAATCGGCTATTAAAGAATATGGTTTAGATCTAAATAGTAGCTTGGAAAACGCGAGGGTTGTCCAAAAAAGTCAGACCATCAAGAGGACACTTTCAAAAATATATTCAGAAAAGGTTGCAGAGAAGGAAGCTGACCCTGACTTAATGATCTATCAAGGTTTTTTTGGTGATCGAGATAAAGCTATGATGGAGACAGTCAGAAATACAAAGTCAGCGGACTTGGGACGATTAGATTTACCATTCGAAGATCATCGTTTAGATGAACTATTTTTTCGTTATAGGGCAAGAAATTTTAGAGAGACTTTGACAAGTGATGAAGTGGCCAGGTGGGATGAATACCGAAAAAACAAATTCAAAGATGATTATTTATTTCAGCAATTCGAAAATGATATGGAAGAAGCGGCTATTCATGTAGAAAAAACAAAAATCAAGAACGGCAGTCGCATCTTGGCAGAGTTAGAAGAATATGCGAATCAGGTTAGAGAGTCTTTAAGGCCGTAAGTTCTCACCGCTACATCATGAAAGAGATCCCGCTTTTCTTCCTCGCTAAAAGAAAGGGTTATCTTTTTAAAAGAGTTCCAGAGAACGTTGTAGCTACATGAGACTTTGTCAACGGGGAAGTTGCTCTCAAACATGCAACGTTTTGTCCCAAAGCGTTCTATGCAAAAGTTGAAATATGGTGCTGTAGCTTCTGCTAGCTCAGAAGAATTTGGTGGTTTGTCTTTTTTATGCCACCCAAAACCTGTTGTTGCCATAGAAAGCCCGCCGAGTTTTACAATCACATTTTCACACTTAGCGAGTTCATTCATAGTTTTTTTCCAAGATTCAAATACGCAATGCCTTTGAGCTCGATAGGGCCCTATTCCTAAAGGCCCACCTACGTGATCTAGGACGATAATTTGATTTGGAAACGATTTGGCAAGCTTAAGGAGATCTTCATGCTGTGGATGATAAAGCCATGCGTCGAACGTAAAGCCATAGTCAAGTAACTTAGCGAAACCCTTTTGAAAGGTTTTATCTAAATATAGAAACCTCATTGGGTTGGTGTGAGAATTTCTGATCTGGTCACTTGGATCCCACCCGGACGCATGACGAATACCCTTAAATCTATTTGGACTCGCCTCCAAATGCGCGTCAAATACTTGCTCCACTGAATCACCAAGTAGAAGATCGGCGAAGCCAACTATAGCTTTTGCAATGCTAGTATGGGTGTTGCTTTCAGTATTTGCTTTTGCAAGCCTATCAATAAACTCTGTTTCCCCAACGGGAGCCAATGCTTTTGTTGAATCCCTATGGTACTCCGACATGCACTCCACAAAAACCGTCGAANTAACATTATGGCCAGTCTTCGTGTCTTTGAGTAANTCTTTGGTTAAGTAAGTACTATCTGGGTGTTGCCANAGATGATGATGAGGGTCGCATATCTTTAAATTTGGCTCTANNGTCTCTTCNTCTNNTTCAGTTNTTAACCATTTNTCATTGACTGGCATCTCGCCCCCTCTAAGTTGTAGAGTAGTTAGTTACTGTAGTCATGATACTNCCTANAGTTTATTATTTTAAAATCCAAAAATTCTCATATAAAGCATTATTTCTNTNTAGTCTCATCATTGAGAATGATGATNTCTATGGTTCTACCAAATTTTTCAGTATGGTCTTAACTTATCATTTAAGAGGAAATTTATTTATTACGAAATTATCCAAATTTATGNTGGCTAGGATATTTTGTTCTGTCCTACTAACCATTACTAAATTACTTCACTTATGTGTTGCTTTTGAAACCTNGGCTGCTATGTTGTGCGCATGGTCAAGGATTCAGGCAGTAGACTAGTTTCGCGAGCTTTTGCTTTTCTTAAACCTTATCGCAAGCAGATTATTTGGGCGAGTTTCGCGCTAATCTTTACGGCAGCGCTGAACTTGGTACTGGTCCAATATATTCGCATAATTGTCGATCAGGGCTTTGTGGCGAGCTCTACGACTTCATTAAGTCAAGCTATAGTCGGCTTTATCATTGTCGCGATTCTTCAAGCGTTGGGTACTTTTGCGCGCTTTTATTGGGTGACTTGGTTAGGCGAGCGTGTTACNGCTGATCTTCGTAAGGAGGTATTTTCTCATATTATTTGGCTNCAGCCAGCATACTTCGAAGAGAACCTTAGCGGAGAGATTCAATCTAGGATTACNACTGATACTACCCTTATCCAGTCAGTGATTGGCTCATCTGTTTCTATTGCGCTTCGCAATCTTCTTCTGATGCTCGGAGGCATTATATTTTTATTCATTACCAATCCTAAGCTAACCAGTATAGTTCTAGTGAGCATCCCATTTGTTTTAGGNCCGATAATATATCTTGGTAGAAGAGTGAGGAGATTATCTAGAAGAAGTCAAGATCAAGTTGCTAACGTGAGTGCATATGTTGGAGAGAGTATTCAGCAGATAAAAACCGTTCAAGCATATAACCATCAAAAATATGATACCGATCANTTTGCCACTCATGTAGAAAATACATTTCANGTTGCCNTAAANCGAATTAAAACAAACTCTGTTCTAATNACTGTTGTCATGACANTAGTATTTGTGGCTGTNGGTATCATGATTTGGGTTGGAGGCCTAGACGTGATAAANGGAACAATGTCTCCAGGAGAGTTAACNGCTTTNATTGTTTACGCAGTCATGGTTGCAATATCTGTGGCAGCAATTAGTGGAGTATTAAGTGAATTACAAAGAGCGGCAGGGGCGTTAGAGAGATTGTTTGAACTGCTCAGTGCTAAAATTGAAATTAAATCTCCGCTTAATCCGAAAAGTTTAGACAAAAATGTAAAGGGCACCTTATCAATAGAGAATCTTAATTTTTTTTATCCCACTCGACGAGAAATGCCGGCGCTGAGAGATGTGTGTCTTAAGATCGATCCAGGAGAGGTCGTGGCCTTAGTGGGTCCTTCTGGAGCTGGCAAGTCTACATTATTCGATCTTATATTAAGACTGTATGACGCGACTTCTGGTGCAATTTGCCTAGATGGTGTTGATATAAGAGAGTTTGATCCCGTTGAGCTGAGAAATCTCTTCGCACTTGTTTCTCAACAGCCTGCAATTTTTACTGGAAATGTCTCTGAAAACATTCGCTATGGAAACCCTCATGCATGCGAGGAATCGGTGAAAAAAGCGGCTATTTCGGCTTTTGCAGATAATTTTATTGAAGAATTACCAGAAAAGTACGAAACCTTTCTAGGAGAGTCAGGAGTCAGGCTATCTGGAGGTCAGAAACAACGTATAGCTATATCTCGAGCAGTATTAAAAGACCCTAAGATATTACTTTTAGATGAAGCGACCAGCGCACTAGATGCTGAAAGTGAAAGACAAGTGCAGATAGCTTTGGATGAGTTGATGAAAAATCGAACTGCTCTGATAATTGCCCACCGTTTAGCGACAGTTAAAAATGTTGATCGAATAATTGTGATGGATAAAGGGACTGTGGTAGCGCAAGGAACCCATGATCAACTAATAAAATCTAACCAACTTTATTCGAATTTGGCTAGATTACAATTTTCTTAATTGATCATTTCGAAATTTAAAGTGAATAAAGATACAAAAGAAAGTGAAATGTTCTTTTTATAGAGTGGGATGAATTTTGGAAAAATTCGACGCAATACGTCCTTATCGGGATGAAGAAATTAGAAAAGTATTGGAACGACTCTTGGTAGATCGAGAGTTTATAAATAGTATCGCAAATTTTTTTCACCCCCGATTATCTTCTTTTATACCCCCTCTAATGAGATGGCTAGCTAGAAGTAAGCTGCGCTCTCAGCTAAAAAATGTTCATGATGTTAGATCTATGCAAGACGTAATCGCTGAATACATGGATAAAATGATTCACGATACGACAACTAAGTTGACACATTCAGGTATGGAGAATCTGGAAAAGGGTAGGAATTATCTTTTCATAAGCAACCATAGAGATATTACTATGGATCCCGCGTTTGTGAATTATATGCTGTACCATGCCGGATATGAGACCTTGCAGATAGCTATTGGTGACAACTTATTAAAGAAACCGTTTGTTACGGATCTGATGCGGCTGAATAAAAGCTTTATAGTTCAGAGGTCACTCAAAGGCAGAGAGTTACTCCAGGCACTTAAAACATTATCAGAGTATATTCATCATTGCATACATAGTGGACAGAANGTCTGGATAGCCCAAAGAGAGGGAAGGGCAAAGGACGGAATTGATAAGACTGANCCAGCATTACTGAAGATGTTAGCTATGGGTCGAAGAGAACTTTCTNTAGGNGATAGTTTATCAGAACTCCATCTCGTACCAGTGGCCATATCCTATGAATTCGATGCTTGCGATATCTTGAAGGCAGAAGAGCTTCACGCAGTTGAAAAAGATGGTAGTTTCACCAAGAATGAGCAGACCGATATACATAGTATTGTTACCGGGATGATTGGCTTCAAAGGCCATGTACACGTTGGATTCGGGTCTGAGTTGGGAATAAACTCAGACGAACCTGAGATAATAGCTGAATTGATCGATGAACAAATTTTAAGAAACTATCGCTTGAGCGATGCGAACTATATTGCTGCTGAAATGCTTNNGNAAAAAGGNGAATTGNTTGATCCGGCCTTAGANGCGGTCATTAAGGAAAAANTAATATCTGAGGAGGTNAGGGAGANNTTTTTTGAAAGAATTTCAAAAACTCAACCTGCGTTGNTGAAACANCTACTGTTTGGTTATGCAAATCCGCTTATCAATAAATTAAAGTCAGACATTGAATTATAGTAGATGAGGTAGCTTGATCAATGGTGTCGATTGATAGCATCAAAGAGCAAATTCAGACAACATATCGAGAACTAATAAAGTCTAGAAGCCTCACTCCCAGATACGGCCAGCGGCAAATGATTGCACAAATCACTAACGAATTATCAAAGAGTGAAAACACGGAAAGTGATGCCCCAATTTGCGTTATCGAGGCTGGAACTGGAACAGGTAAAACTCTTGCTTATTTAATATCGTCTATTCCTCTCGCTAGAAATTATGGTCACAAGGTAATAATTTCAACAGCGACAATAGCTTTACAAGAGCAAGTCGTTCTTAAAGATATACCGGAAATATTGAGCAGTTCTGAGATGTCGTTTACATACGCGATTGCGAAAGGACGTAGGCGTTACCTTTGCTTATCCAAACTGCATATGTTGCTCTCAGGCCAGGATAGTCTGATGGCACTCGCTGATTTGCATGATTCGGACATTTCGGATTATCTAAGTTCTGAAAGCGAATTGTATGAATCAATGCTATCAAAACTTGAATCCGGAAGTTGGCATGGCGACAGGGATGATTGGGATAGTCCTGTTGCGGATAAAGTTTGGATGCCACTTACGGCAGATCGTTTTCAATGCACCGGACAGAAGTGTAATTATTTTCGCGACTGTAGTTTTTATAAAGCTCGGGATGCTTTGGACAAGGTGGATTGTATTGTGAGCAATCATGATTTGGTATTGACGGACTTGGCGATGGGAGGAGGAGCGATTCTACCGGAGCCTGAAAAATGCGTTTATATTTTTGATGAGGCACATCATCTCCCTGCTAAGTCTAATAATCATTTTTCAGAATTCTCTAATATTACGGGAACTCAAAGCTGGTTGGAGGGATTAGTTAAAGATTTTTCACAACTTAGGAAACATGATTTTGTAAAAGAAGAAGAGCATGCCGTCATCTCAGAGGTATTAAGTAAGTTGATGAAAAGTTTTGAGGATATGTCGCCTGTCCTAGAAAAGTTCTTTGATTTAAAAGATAGTATGAATAGTTATGAGAATAAAACGCAGTATACCTTTCACGGAGGTAGCGTCACAGATGAAATTTGTAACATGGCTGGGATTATTGAGACCCATTTTTCAAGGTTCATTGCTCATTTAGAAGTTATCAATGAAAATTTAATGTCTCTCTTGGATGAGCTTCCATCTCCAGAATTAAAAGAATTAATAGAAGCTTGGTGTTCTAATCTTGGTAAAATTTTGGAGCGCGCAAATTCAAATTACTCCTTATGGGCTAGCTATGCGAGAGTTGATTCCGAACAAAAACCACCTAAGGCTAGATGGTTGACCCTAACTGAGGTCGAAAATAATTTCGAAATTAGTCTTTATTCCAGTCCGGTCCTTGCTGCAGAAAATTTACAGGAATATCTCTGGGAGAAGTGTGCTGGTGCCGTCCTGACCTCTGCTACTCTATCGGCGCTTGGGAATTTTGAGATGTTAAATTTGAAGGCTGGGTTGCCACCACATTCGACTTATTTGCGTATACCAAGCCCGTTTGATTTTACAAATGCAGCTGTTTTCTCTATTCCAAAGTTGAATTGTGAACCCTCTGATTCGGATAATCATACTAGGTTGCTAACGAAAGCCATACCGAAGCTACTTTCTTTGACAGTCGGAGCCCTGATGTTATTTTCATCAAGGAAACAGATGCAAGATGTGCGGCAGTGCCTATCAGAGCAATGGCAAGATTTAGTACTTTGTCAGGATGACTATACAAAATCCGAGCTTCTTAAGTATCATCGAAAGAGAATCGACGAAGGGAAGGGCAGTATTATCTTTGGACTGGCAAGTTTCGCGGAGGGTGTTGATCTGCCGGGCAAATACTGTGAAAGTGTATTGATTGCAAAGATTCCTTTTGCTCCTCCGAATGACCCAATTGAAATGACCTTAGCCTCTTGGNTTGAGCGACATGGTCAGAATCCATTTATGGTTTTATCTGTCCCAGAAGCAGCATTTAAGTTAGTTCAAGCTAGCGGGAGATTAATTCGTAATGAATANGATAANGGACGTATNACCCTTTTNGATGAAAGGATTNTCAATAAGCGCTATGGCAAAATGATATTAAATTCGTTGCCACCATACCGTAAGGAAATATTTTTAGAAGATTTTAGTNGNTAGTCNATAATTTACCATTATCAATTTTTTAGCANAANTACAAAACAATGGATCGANACTAANTTTACCTTTGGATACTACCCTNACTCTTTTACATGTCGCTTGTTAAGTCAATTAATAGCCCGAAAAGAGTATATTAGCGTTGCAAATCTTGAGGGGTCTAATGGGTCTATCTCTGTCCTACCAATTGCATCTACCGTGTCCATACCCTCGACTACCTTACCTAATACAGTATGTTTTCCATTGAGCCAGGGTAAATCACTTGTAGCAATGAAGAATTCTGGCCCATTACTGTTAGGTCCATTATTAGCCAAGGCTACTATAGAACGAGAGACTGGTCGTGTGGTCAGATTGGAACTGTATGTATAGCCTCCTAGTTCATAAGCTTTTTTAATGGTTAAATTTGTTATGAGGTCATATATTTCATATTGTCNATCTATCAGTTCAGAATCTGAATCGATTCCCAGGTGGTCCANTATAGGCTCAAGCAGCGCATCTTGGAAACTGCTTCGGTCGCCGATGTTTAAAAGAGAGTTGAACTCACCAAATTCATTCAATACAGGCTGTTCATCTAGTCCCAAGACATCAGCGTTAATCTCATCAGCAAGAATCCTTCTGGGCATTCCTAAAGGATGATATTGAGGGGATCCTGCTTGTATAAGCATGTTTGGTATAACTCTATGAAATTGCATTCCATCGAAATAGCGAGGATAAAAAGCATTCCTTGAATCTTTCTCTATGAATTCAATTTCGCCATGAGCAAGAGCTAAAAAATTTTCCACGTTATTAGGTGCTTCGTCTTTAAATAACTCGATGTAAATATCACCAAGTGATGTGCTCAACAACATTAAGGGGTTAGAGTCATTCTCCATGGCCTGCATTGCCGAATTGGCATCTGAAAAAGCAATGTGCGGGACGGCAAAATATAAAAGTAAAAAGTGAAATTTAACGGCTTTAATCATTTTTATAAGGTTTGATTTTTTAAAAGCTAGAATAATTTTATTGTAGGCTTAATGATCAGACTACTTCAAGAGTATATCAATCGAAGTGGGAATTTATGTGAGCATACCTTTCCAAATCTTCGGGAGTGTCTATATCATACAAAATTGCTGGGTCATCTATCTCAATCCGTTGAATTGCATCAGCATGAGTTTGCAGAAGCGAGCGCCCTCCAGAGTCTCCATTTAACATCATCAGGTTTTTAAAGTAACGCTTGCCAAACCCAACCGGATTTCCTTGCTTCCCATCAAATACAGGGACAACAATATTACTGGCAGTTAAGGATTTCGCGAGCGTCTGGTATGTTGTCGTTTTTACGAATGGCATGTCAGCGAGGCAAACCAGACAAGCATTTGCTGATTGAACTAGTTTTATGCCGTAAGCAAGAGTTAAGCCCATTCCTAGATTCGCTTCCGGGCATACTTTTAATCGACCGTTTTCACCACTAATAGAAGCGTAAATATTTGCGTTGGTTATGATTCGGACTTCAGATACGGCTCGCTCTACTCGAAATATTGTTTCACCTAAAACGGTATTTCCACTAGGTAGTTTCTCACACAGCTTTTGTTTTCCGAATCTTTTACTAGATCCAGCGGCCAAAATTATAGCGCTCAAGTTTGTAATCATGGCAGCATTTCTATGCAGGCTGTAAACTAATGCTCAAAGTTCTGAAGAGATAAACCACAATCATAATGTTTTAGCGAAGTCTAAAACGCTTTTTGAGTTAGTGAATAACTTTTGTATCTTTTTTTAAATAGTTAGACTCTATTTTCCGGATATCTGATAAGGCTTTTTTCTTCACTTCACCGGTACCTTTAGGTTGTGCACTAAGATTAGTTGAATTAGTTTTAATCTCTGCTTTCGGGGGACATTGTTTTTCGGTGCTCTGAGTTAACAACTGGTGCTCCAACTGTTCACTTAAATGCTGGCGAAGTCGATTCACGACGCTCGTCATCACTTCAATCGTCTGACTTAACTGTTCCAGAGTAATTAGAGTCTTCTCTGGACTACTTTCGTAGGGTTTTTCTAAATTTTTTTCATCACTACTCATTCAGTGGTTCCCGGATTGAGATTAATTACTTCGACATGCTGTCCCTATGCTACGTTTTTAGTCCCAAGACAAGGCTCCTCCAGTTTGGTACTCAATAACCCTTGTTTCGAAAAAATTCTTTTCTTTTCGTAAATCCATGATCTCTGACATCCATGGAAAAGGGTTGGAAACTCCATCAAATTGCTCTGGCAGGCCTATTTGAACCAATCTTCGGTTCGCTATGAATTCTAAATACTCCTCCATCATTGCTGCATTCATGCCAAGGACGCCTCTTGGCATGGTATCTCTTGCATACTCTATTTCTAACTGAGTGGCTTGCAAGATCATTTGTGTTGCTTGCTCTTTCATTTCATCAGTCCAAAGTTCTGGATTCTCTAACTTTATTTGGTTAATCATGTCGATACCAAAATTTAGATGCATCGATTCGTCTCGAAGAATGTATTGGAATTGCTCTGATGTTCCGGTCATTTTGTTTCTGCGACCCATTGATAAAATTTGTGTAAAGCCGCAGTAAAAGAAAATACCCTCCAAACAACAATAAAATGCTATTAAGTTCCGCAGAAGTTCTTGGTCTGTTTCAGCCGTGCCAGTCTTAAAATTCGGATCGCTTATTGACCGTGTGTACTTTAAACCCCAAGCAGCTTTCTTAGCCACGGATGGAATCTCGTGGTACATATTAAAGATTTCTCCCTCGTCCATAGCGAGAGACTCTATACAGTATTGATAAGCGTGCGTGTGAATGGCTTCTTCAAAAGCTTGTCTTAATATATATTGCCTGCACTCTGGGTTGGTAACTAAACGGTATATCGCTAATACCAGGTTATTTGCTACCAATGAATCTGCAGTTGAAAAGAAACCTAGGTTTCTTTTCACGATCAAGCGTTCGTCTTCCGTAAGTCCGTTCGGATCTTTCCATAGTGATATATCAGCGTTCATGTTAACTTCTTGAGGCATCCAATGGTTAGCACAACCGTCTAAGTATTTCTGCCATGCCCAGTCATATTTAAAAGGGACTAATTGATTTAAGTCTGCCCGACAATTAATCATCCGCTTATCATCAACCTTTACACGGACTGCAGAACCTTCTAATTCTTCTACACCAGTACTAATGTCTAGTGATTCCAAGTCTGTGATGGCTTGCTGAATTTGTCTTGAGTGATCTTTTTTGGTCCCTAAATCTATTTCCTCTAGAGGATCTTGATTTTGGGGTTTTTCTTTTGTGTGTATTTCTGTTGAGTTTTGCCCTGCCGTGTTTTCAGCTTGCTTATTAAGCGTTTCATCCTGATCAAAATCTTCCCATGACAACATAGTTTTAAACCTCTATTAGCTTTCCTTATCAGTTAAATATGTTTTAACCAATAAATATGAATTAATATTCTTTTACGAACATAGACTTATTGACATGCCTCGCAATCTGGATCATCTATTGAGCATGCCATTGGCACTGCTGCTGCAGCGCCGTCGGTCGATACCTTATTGAGACTATTGTCTGACACTGTTGATTTTTCCGTAGTTGTAGCTGCCAACGCCCTCAAGTAGTATGTGGTTTTAAGTCCCCTTAACCATGCCATGCGATATGTAACGTCCAGCTTTTTACCGCTGGCTCCTGATACATAAAGGTTCAAAGATTGGGCTTGATCTATCCATTTTTGACGCCTGCTGGCGGCATCAACCAACCATCGGGGTTCTATTTCGAATGCGGTAGCGTAAATTTGTTTAATTTCTTTTGGCACTCTGTCGATTTTTTGAACGCTTCCTTCATAGTATTTCAAATCGTTTACCATTACGCTGTCCCAAAGGTTTAGTTCCTTTAAATCTTTGACTAAATATGGGTTTACGACTGTAAATTCACCAGACAAGTTAGATTTAACATAGAGATTTTGGTATGTGGGCTCTATTGACTGTGATACTCCACTTATATTAGCGATTGTTGCGGTTGGAGCTATTGCTAACACATTTGAGTTTCGCATGCCTGAGTTTTTAATATGCTCCCGTAAGCCCTGCCAATCCAGACGTTGCTCCATATTTACATCGAGATAATCTTTTCCTCTGATTTCCTCTAGTTTTTTTAGTGAGTCAATTGGCAATATTCCTTGGTCCCATAATGAACCCTCATAGGATTCATAGCGGCCTCTTTCTGCAGCAAGCTCAGCCGATGCGCTGATCGCATAGTAGCTAATTACTTCCATTGATAAATCGGCAAATTCGACTGCTTCCTCTGAGGCATATGGTATTTTTTGTGTGTACAACGCATCTTGAAAGCCCATTACCCCCATGCCGATAGGTCTNTGCTTCAAGTTTGAATTTTCAGCTTGAGGCACAGAGTAATAATTAATATCAATCACGTTGTCCAGCATGCGAACTGCCGTTGTTATGGTCTTTTTGAGCTTTTCTTGATCTAAACCGTTTTCGTTAATATGGTTTACCAAATTAACTGACCCTAGATTACAAACCGCGATTTCATCTTGATTTGTGTTTAAAGTGATCTCTGTGCAAAGATTGCTNGAATGGATTGTGCCAATATGCTGCTGNGGAGATCGGACATTGCAAGAGTCCTTGAATGTAATCCAAGGGTGNCCAGTCTCAAAAAGCATAGAGATCATTTTGCGCCAAAGNTCTTTGGCCTTTANTGTTTTATATACNTCTATTTCTCCAGCAATGGCTCTGCGTTCGTATTCTAAATATGCTTTTTCAAAATTTATTCCGTGCTTTTCATGTAAATCTGGAACGTTATTTGGTGAGAATAAGGTCCAGTCTTGNTCGTTAAAGACCCGCTTCATNAATAGATCTGGAATCCAATTTGCGGTATTCATATCGTGAGCTCTGCGACGGTCGTCACCGGTGTTTTTTCTTANCTCTAAGAATTCTTCTATNTCCATNTGCCAAGTTTCTAAATAAGAACACACAGCTCCCTTACGCTTGCCTCCTTGATTAACGGCAACCGCGGTATCATTTACCACCTTCAAAAAAGGGACGACACCTTGGGATTTACCATTAGTGCCTTTTATGTGCGCACCCAGTGCTCGTACTGGAGTCCAATCATTCCCGAGGCCACCGGCCCACTTTGAGAGCATGGCGTTGTCCCTTATNGCGGAATAGATGCCGTGAAGATCATCTGGGACTGTTGTCAAAAAGCATGACGACAATTGAGGTCTCAAAGTTCCCGAATTAAATAACTGTGGTGTTGAAACCATGTAATCAAAACTTGAAATTAAGTTATAAAATTCTATGGCTCTCTGCTCTCGATCATCTTCATTTGAAGCCAGACCCATTGCGACCCTCATGAAGAAAACCTGCGGTAACTCAAACCTAACCCCTTCACTATGAATAAAGTATCTGTCATACAGGGTTTGAAGTCCCAAATAGGTGAANTGTTGATCTCTGTCTGCCTTNAGAGCTTCACCTAATACGTTTAAGTCATATTCCAGCAGGTGTGGTGAGAGCAAGCCCAATTCCACACCTTTTTCAATATAGGGCTTTAATGTTGCGGCATAACGATAGTGCATTTCTGTTTGCGTGGCGGCTTCAGCGATGCCTAAAAACCTCAGTGCTTCGGATCTTAGCGAATCTAAAAGTAAACGAGCTGTTACATAGGAATAATTNGGNTCATGTTCGACTAAAGTTCGAGCCGTCATTACNAATGAAGTTCTAACATCCTCCATTTTTACNCCGGGNTANAGATTCTTTAAGGTTTCATTGTAAATTGTGTCTGCTGAGACGCCTGTCAAGTCATCACATGCCTCAGTAATCACGGTAAGAAGTCGCGACGTGTCTANGGGNNCTTCTCTACCGTCTTCTAATGTTACGGTAATTTCTGGATGATTTTCTTCCCGTTGCTCTTTGTTTTGCTCTCTAATTCGAGCATGATCTGCTCGATAAATAACATAGCTTCTGGCTATTTTGTGCTCTCCGGTTCGCATTAACGCCAGTTCGACTTGATCTTGAATATCTTCTATATGTATTGTCCCGCCAGATGGCATACGTCTTTTGAAAATATCTGTGATTTGTCTCGCCAACTGTGCGACGGACTCATGTATTCTCGTTGATGCTGCCGCTTGTCCACCTTCAACCGCTAAATAAGCTTTGGTAATTGCAACAGAAATTTTACTTTCATCGTAGGCCACTACAGAACCGTTTCTTTTTATAACTCTTAACTGCCCTGGTGCTGTGTCCGACATAGAAATTGACTCGTCATTGCTTGATTTTTCTTTGAAGGAAGAGCTATCTTTGATTCTTACATCAGGTTGCATTTTTTCTTTTACTCCAAAATTTTTCTACCAATTAAAGCCTGTTTCCAAGACTTGCTTCTTTGACTCTGACTCAGTTGGATGGCAGTTTTCCTAAAATTTAAACTTTGCCTTGGTTGCGATGTTGCCCTTGCTTTTTTCGAAGCTTTTTGGTTGCTATTCTGCTGACTACATTCGCAATTTAACTTGGTCAAACTCCTATACTATATATTGTGTTTTTCTCGCGAGACTTTAATTCTTTTTACAACTCTTTTCT